>CAZMBT010000206.1:0-4382 GCA_964564395.1 uncultured Alkalilacustris sp. | reverse complement strand
AAGCGGGATGCCGGCGCGGGCCATGGGAGTCCTTTCAAAGGTCGCGATACATTACGAGCGCGTCGATGTAGCCGTCTTGCGGGTGCAGAAAGGCGCCGGGCAGGCGGCCGACGACCTCGAATCCGTGGTCGCGCCAGATGGCGATGGCGCGGGTGTTGGCCTCGACGACGAAGTTGAACTGCATGGCGCGATACCCCATGGCGCGGGCCGTGTCGAGCGCATGGACCAGCATCGCCCGCGCGACGCCGCGCCCCCGCGCCGCCGGAGCGGTCACGAATCCGCAATTGCACACATGCGCACCGCCGCCACCCTGGTTGGGACAGATGTAATAGCTGCCCAGCGGAGCCTCCGCTGCCTGCGCAAGATAGGCCGTGTGGCTGCCCCCGCACCAGAATTCCAGCGCGTCCTCGCGCGTGATGGCCGGGTCGATGGCGTAGGTGTCGCCGGCGCGGAACACCGGCTTCAGCATGGACCAGAGCGCCGGGTGATCGGCTCCGGTTGCCGGGCGGATGGCAAGTTCAGCCAAGGCGGCCTTCGCGTGCCCAGGCAACGGCATCGTCGAGTCGGTCATCGCCCCAGAATACTTCCCCGTCCACGACGAAGCTTGGCGCACCGAACACGCCGAGTGCGTCGGCCCGGCTGGTGGCCTGCCTGAGCGCGTCGACGGTTTGCGGCGTCTCGGCCAGTGCGATCACGCGGGCCGGGTTCTGGCCGATTGCGGCGAGGGCGCGCGTGAGATTCGGTTCGTTTCCGGCGGGCAGCCCCTCTTCGAACCACAGCCTGTAGGTCGCAACGGTATAGGCTTCGCACCAGCCTTCGGCCGCTCCGACGATCGCCACCTGATTGGCCAGCGCAAGATTGTCCAGCGGGTAGGGCGCGGGCACGTTGACGTTCAGCCCGTAGAGCTGCGCCCGCCGGGCGATATCGCGCCACATGTAGGCGGCCTTCACCGGTTTTCCGGTGAACGGAACATTGTGCTGTGCCTTCATGATCTCGCGCACATTGAATGGTCGCCAGGTGATCTGAACGCCGGTGCGCGCCGTGTAGTCTTCGAGCCTCAGCACCGTGAGGCAGCTGTAGGTGCTGCCGATCGAGAACCAGAAATCCACGGGTTTCATGTCCCATCCTCGCCATCGGCTGGTCGATCGCGTCAGTATACCACCACCGAGCGGATCGACTCGCCCTGGTGCATCATCTCGAAGCCGGTGTTGATCTCGTCAAGCGTCAGCTGATGGGTGATCATCGGGTCGATCTCGATCTTGCCGTCCATGTACCACTCCACGATGCGTGGCACGTCGGTGCGCCCGCGCGCGCCGCCGAAGGCGGTGCCTTTCCACACCCGCCCGGTGACCAGCTGGAAGGGGCGGGTGCTGATCTCGGCACCCGCAGGCGCCACGCCGATGATGATCGACTGGCCCCAGCCGCGATGCGTGCATTCCAGTGCGTCCCGCATCACCTGCACATTGCCGGTGCAATCGAAGGAGTAATCGGCCCCGCCTGTCTGATCGAAGGGGGTCTTGGTCAGCTCGACGATCTCCTGCACCACGGGGCGGTCGAGCTCGCTGGGGTTGATGAAATGCGTCATCCCGAAGCGTTCGGCCATCGCGCGCTTGTCGGGGTTGATGTCGACGCCGATGATCATGTCGGCGCCCGCGAGCCGCAGTCCCTGAATGACGTTCAGGCCGATGCCGCCCAGCCCGAACACCACCGCCTTGGCGCCGATTTCGACCTTGGCGGTGTTGATGACGGCGCCGATGCCGGTCGTCACGCCGCAGCCGATGTAGCAGATCTTGTCGAATGGTGCGTCGTCGCGCACCTTCGCCACGGCGATCTCGGGAAGGACGGTGTGGTTGGCGAAGGTCGAGCAGCCCATGTAGTGCAGGATCGGGTCGCCATCGAGGGTGCTGAACCGGCTGCTGCCGTCGGGCATGACGCCCTGTCCCTGCGTGCCGCGGATGGCGGTGCACAGATTGGTCTTCTGGCTCAGGCACGACGGGCAGGCCCGGCATTCGGGCGTATAGAGCGGGATGACGTGATCGCCCGCGCGCACCGAGGTGACCCCCGCGCCGACCTCGACCACGACGCCCGCGCCTTCATGCCCCAGGATGGCGGGAAACAGACCCTCCGGGTCGGCGCCGGACAGGGTGAAATCGTCGGTATGGCAGATCCCGGTGGCCTTGACCTCGATCAGCACCTCGCCGGCGCGCGGCCCTTCGAGATTGACGTCCATGATCTCCAGCGGTTTGCCTGCCTGCGTGGCGACGGCGGCCCTTGTACGCATGTTCCCGGTCCCTCCCTGTGTGCTGTTGTCCAAGGTGTGGGAAAGCGCCGGGCGATGCAAGCGCGCGGGGCGACGCATCGCGGTCTGAAAGCGCAACGGCACGGCCCGGTCACGCACCGCGCTTCGCGCTTGATTTGCTTTGCGACAGGGTTCAGTGTCGGGGAATGACGGTGCAGCCCCCGACCCCGTTTCCCGACGCCGCCAGACGTGTCGCACAGGTCAGCTTCGACCGGCGCGAGCTCTCGGCGATCCTGTCGCTCTATGGCCGTATGGTGGCCGCCGGCGAATGGCGCGATTACGGCATAAGTTGCCAGCGCGAGGTGGCGGTGTTCGCCGCGCTGCGCCGAACCGGAGAGCGGCCCCTGTACCGGATCGAGAAGCGGCCGAGGCTGCGCGCGCGTCAGGGCATGTACGCCGTGATCGGCGCCGAGGGTCAGGTCCTGCGGCGCGGTCATGAGCTGCCGATGGTTCTGCGCGCGCTCGAACGCAAGCTGATACGGCCCGTTCGGGATTGAGCCGCCGGTTGCGCGTCATTGCGGGTCCACGGCATAGATGGATCGCGTGGCCAGCCGCTGCAGCCGCGCATGCACTGCCGCCATGGCCACCGCGTCGCGACGGCGGGAGCAGCACTCAAGGTCGGCAGCGACCCTCGCGACGCTGGTCAGCCCCAGCCGGCGCGCCGTTGCGGCGAGGCGGACGGCCCCATGGCCCAGCCCGTCGTGGTCGCCTTCGTGCGCCGCCGAAGCGGTCGCGTCGAGCCAGCTCTGCAAGTCCCGGATCAGCGTTTCCAGCGCACGCTGGCGATCGCTGTGTGCACTTCGGCGGTGCAGGGCTGCCAGCCGCGTGGCATCCAGCCTGACACCTTCCTTGTGACACAGGTTGGCAATATCGTTCATCCTTCGTCCCTTCACGCTTTCCCACCACGGGGCAGTCTGGAACAAGGAGTTGAACGAAGCGTTGCGGTCGGCGCAATGGCTGCCGGGACTACGGTGCAGATGGCTGCGGGTCCGGTGATCCGGCCGGCACCGCAACCCGTTTCCATTCAGCCCTTGCCAAGCACCCGACGCCCGAGTGTCTCCGCGATCTGCACGGCGTTCAGGGCCGCGCCCTTGCGAAGATTGTCGGACACGCACCACAGGTTTATCCCGTTGTCGATCGTGCTGTCCTGCCGGATGCGGCTGATGAAGGTGGCGAAGTCGCCGACGCAATCGACCGGTGTGATGTAGCCGCCATCCTCGCGCTTGTCGACGACGAGGATGCCCGGCGCCTCGCGCAGGATGTCGCGCGCCTCGGCCTCGTCGAGATGATCCTCGAATTCCAGATTGATCGACTCGGCATGGCCCACGAAGACCGGCACGCGCACGCAGGTCGCGCTGACCTTGATGGACGGGTCGACGATCTTCTTGGTCTCCGCGACCATCTTCCATTCTTCCTTGGTCGAGCCGTCTTCGAGGAAGACGTCGATATGCGGGATCACGTTGAAGGCGATCTGCTTGGGGTACACCGATGGCTCGACCTCCTGACCGGGCACGTATAGCCCCTTGGTCTGGTTCCACAGCTCGTCCATTGCATCCTTGCCCGAGCCGGAAACCGACTGATAGGTGCTCACCACCACCCGCTTGATGCGCGCGCGGTCATGCAGCGGCTTGAGCGCGACGACCATCTGCGCGGTCGAGCAGTTCGGATTGGCGATGATGTTCTTCTTGGCGTAGCCGTCGACGGCCTCGGGGTTCACCTCGGGTACCACCAGCGGCACGTCCGGGTCGTAGCGGTAGAGCGATGAGTTGTCGATCACCACGCAGCCGGACGCAGCCGCCTTCGGTGCGTATTTCTTGGTGGCGTCCGATCCGATCGCGAACAGGGCGATGTCCCAGCCCTCGAAGTCGAACTGGTCGAGATCCTGGCATTTCAGGGTCCGATCGCCGAAGCTGACCTCGGTGCCCAGCGACCGCCGGGACGCCAGCACGGCGATATCATCGATCGGGAATTCGCGCTCATCGAGGATGTTGAGCATTTCGCGGCCCACATTCCCCGTGGCGCCGACGACGACGATCCTGTAGCCCATCAGGCTCTCCTTCATGCATGTCGGGCGGCACATACA
>CAZMBT010000205.1:0-4383 GCA_964564395.1 uncultured Alkalilacustris sp. | reverse complement strand
TCCAGCCGCCGCAAAGCCTCCAAAAGCACCGGCGCAACCTCGTGACGGCCCAGAACGCCAATGATTCCGCACATTCAGATACCCTTTCCTGACTCAAATCCGTGCAATGCTGATAGATACTGAGCCGTCACGGCGCCGCGGGTCCCGGGCTTGCCCCGCTGTCCTGACCCGCCAGTGTGATTGCCTGCACGAGTTCTTCGACCACGGTCGAGGTGAGTGCGGAATCCTCGCTTTCGACCATCACCCGGATCAGCGGCTCGGTACCGGAAGGCCGGATCACCAGGCGTCCGGACGCACCGAGCCGCGCTTCCTGCGCGGAGATGGCCTTCTGTACGCGGTCCGTGCCCAGCGGATCGGAGCCGGGCGCAAAGTGCAGGTTCTCGAGGCGCTGCGGCAGAGGCTCGAAGCTGCGTGTGAGGGCACTGGCGGGCTGGCCGGTTTCGGCCATCGCGGCCATGAACTGTAGTGCGGCGATCAGCCCGTCGCCTGTGGTGGCGTGATCGCTCATCACGATGTGACCCGATGCTTCACCGCCCAGGTTCCAACCGCCGGCGCGCATGCGCTCGACGACGTAACGATCGCCGACCTTCGTGCGCTCCAGCCGCAGGCCGCGCCCCTGCAGGTAGCGCTCGAGGCCGAGGTTCGACATCACTGTGGCGACCACAGTGCCGTCTCTGAGCAGCCCTTCCTCGGCCCAGCGGCGCGCGAAAAGCGCCAGGATCTGGTCGCCATCCGCTACGCGCCCGGTCTCATCGATGATCACGATGCGGTCGGCGTCGCCATCGAGGCAGATGCCGAGATCGGCACCGCTTTCGCGTACCCTGGCGGCGGCGGCTTCGGGGCGGGTGGAGCCGCAACCTTCATTGATGTTGAACCCGTCGGGCGAAACCCCCAGCGGGATCACCTCTGCACCCAGTTCCCCCAGCGCTTCGGGCGCGGCGCGGTACGCGGCGCCATGGGCGCAATCGACGACCACCCTCAACCCGCTGAACCGATGCCTGCGTGCCAGTGTCGTCTTGAGGTATTCGACATAGCGCCCGCGCCCGTCATGAAGACGTCGCACCCGGCCGATTGATGCAGGCGCGGCGGGCACGATCTGGCCGCGGAAGATCGCCTCGATCTCGGTCTCCGCCGCGTCGGACAGCTTGAACCCGTCGGGGCCGAAGAGTTTGATGCCATTGTCGTGATGCGGATTGTGGCTGGCCGAGATCATGATGCCCAGATCGGCACGCATCGAGCGGGTGAGAAACCCGACCGCCGGAGTGGGCACGGGGCCCAGCAGGAGCACGTTCATCCCCGTCGAGGTCAGCCCCGCCGTGAGTGCGGTTTCGAGCATGTAGCATGAACGCCTCGTGTCCTTGCCGATGACCACGCGATGGCCGTTGCTTCCGTCACGGCGAAAATGCCGTCCGACGGCCGCCCCCAGCCGAAGCGCAGCGTCAGCCGTCATCGGATAGGCATTCGCCTTGCCGCGCACCCCGTCCGTGCCGAAAAGCTCCCTCGCCAATTCCCGTCCCTCCAGAAAGTATGTTCGCACACAATCCGCCAAGCTCTAATCTGCTCCGGGCGCTGGCACAACAGCCCGACGGATCATGAGGAAGGTCGAACGGGTTGCCGTGTTCCGGATACAAGGTCATGGTCCTTCAACCCGCTCGGCACAGCAGAGAGGTGATGAGGTGAGTGAGTCCTTGAACGGCAGGACAACTGACAGGGCCGTGGACAGGAAGGCGGCGGTGCTGCGCGCGGCCAAGGCGCTTGAACGCTTCGGGCGGACCGGGGGACGTCACGACCTTCTGGAACACGCGCTCGCCGCCGGCCATGACCCTGATACGCACAAGGCATTCTTCTGGGCCGCGCTGAAGGCAGGCGATGCGAAGGGCGCCGGGGACAGCCTCGACGCGTTGGAAAAAGATTCGGGATTCGGTATCGATGAAAAAGACCGGCAATGGCTGCAGCGGGCACGGCAGGCCCTGCGCAACCGTCGGCCGGTCGATACCGCTGCGATCATCGAGAAACTGCGCGCCCCGCGACCGGGGCCGGGCATCGCGCGAGGAGATCGGCTGTGCTACCTGCTCAACGCCAGCCTACCCCAGGTTGCGAGCGGCTACGCCATGCGCTCGCAACACCTCGCCCGGGCGATGCAGGAGGCGGGCGCTGCGCTGCATTGCCTGACCCGACCCGGATTTCCCGGCGACCGTCCTGGAAACGAGTCGCATGATGATGCTCTTCCAAGCGACGAGGTCGACGGGGTGATCTATCACCGCATCCCCAACCCGTCGCGCAACGAACACAAGGGCGGCGCCTATCTGGAGGAGGCCGCGCGCGCCCTGCTCGCCGAATTCTCTCGGCTGCGGCCGAAGGCGGTGATGGCGGCTTCCAATCACGTCAACGCGTTGCCGGGGCTTCTGGCCGCGCGCGGGCTCGGAATTCCCTTCATCTACGAAGTCCGGGGTTTTTGGGAGCTTTCGCGCGCGGCGCGCACGCCGGACTACGCCCACAGCCCCGAATACGCCGCCGAACTGGCGCTCGAGAGCGCGACCGCCGCTCATTCCGACGCCGTCTTCACACTCAGCGGGCCGATGCGCGACGAACTGATTGCGCGCGGCGTCGCGGAGGAACGCATCAAGCTGCTGCCCAACGCCTGTAACCCGGCCCGACACGTTCCGCGATCGAGGGACCGAGAACTCGCCCGGCATATAGGGGTGCCCGACGGCATTCCGGTCATCGGTTACGTGGGGTCGTTCAACGACTATGAAGGTCTGGACGATCTGGTCGTGGCCTGCGGCGCGCTGCGCCGGCGGGGCCGGGAATTCCGCCTGCTGCTGGTGGGCGGTGAAACCGTTCTTTACCCTGGGCGTGCACCAGTTGCCTCGCAGCTTGAGCAACGCGCACAGGCCGAAGGGATCGGCGAATGGCTTGTCATGCCCGGTCTGGTACCCCCCGAGGAGGTCGAGGCGTGGTACTCGCTGATTGATATCGCCCCCTTCGCGCGCAAACCGCTGCCCGTTACCGAGCTCGTCTCGCCGATGAAGCCGCTCGAGGCGCTGTCCATGGCCAAGGCAGTGGTCGCCTCCGACGTCGCGGCGCAGGCCGAGATGATTCGCCATGAGGAGACGGGACTGCTGTTCGCCAAGGGCGACACCGCTGCACTGACCGGGGCGCTGGAGCGGCTCCTTGCCGATCCGACTCTGCGGGTCCGCCTCGGGCGGAACGGGCGGCGCTGGGTGCTCGGGGCGCGCAGCTGGAGTCTTGTCGCCCGCCGCGCCTTGCGCTGGATCGAGGAGCTGACAGTGAACTGAGTGCGCCGCCGCGTCAGCGCCGGTGGCGGCGGAAGATGCGGCATCCCGGCGCGAATGGCAGCCGGGCGGCTTGCTCTGCCGGCGCAAATGCGTGACACCGAGGATCGCGCATATGTGCCTTCGCCGGGCGGGAACGCAGACCACGAGGGAAAGAACCGCATGAAGATTACCGTTGTCGGGCTCGGCTATGTCGGCCTTTCGAATGCCATTCTGCTGGCCCAGCACAATGAGGTGACGGCCCTCGACATCGCGCCCGAACGTGTGGCGCAGGTGAATGAGCGCACCTCCCCCATCATAGATGATGAATGCGCAGCGTATCTGCGTGATCACGATCTTGATCTGCGAGCGACCACGGAGGCGCGGGAGGCGTATGCGGGGGCCGAATTCGTTATCGTTGCGACACCCACGAATTACGACCCGCACACCAACGCCTTCGATACCTCGAGTGTGGAAGCGGTCATCCGCGACGTTCAGACCGTGAACCCGCAGGCGGCAGTCGTGATCAAATCGACCGTTCCCGTCGGGTTCACCGTGCGCATGCGGGATGAGTGGAAGTCTGGCAACATCCTGTTTTCCCCGGAGTTCCTGCGCGAGGGCAAGGCGCTCTACGACAACCTTCACCCCTCGCGCATCGTGGTGGGCGAGCGCAGCCCGCGCGCGCAGGTCTTCGCCGAGTTGCTGCGCCAGGGCGCGATCCGCAAGGATGCGCCGGTGCTCTTTACGGATCCAACGGAAGCCGAGGCGATCAAGCTGTTCGCGAACACCTATCTGGCGCTGCGCGTGGCCTACTTCAACGAGCTCGACAGCTATGCGCTCAGCCATGGGCTGGACACGCGCCAGATTGTCGATGGGGTCGGGCTCGACCCCCGGATCGGCGACCACTACAACAACCCGTCCTTCGGCTATGGCGGCTACTGCCTGCCGAAGGACTCCAAGCAGCTTCTGGCCAATTATCAGGATGTGCCGCAGAATCTGATCAAGGCCGTGGTCGAGGCCAACCGGACCCGCAAGGATTTCATCGCCGAGCAGATCATCGCGGCGCACCCCCGAGTTGTCGGGGTCTATCGGCTGATCATGAAGGAGG
>CAZMBT010000204.1:0-4402 GCA_964564395.1 uncultured Alkalilacustris sp. | reverse complement strand
ACAGCAAGGCCAAGAAGCGGCTTTCGATGATCGAGGAGCAGCTTCCCGACGCGGTGGAGTTGATGGTGCGCAGTCTGCGCGTCGGGCACCCGTTTTCCTCGGCGGTGCAGATCGTCTCGCGCGAGGTCGCCGATCCGCTGGGAACCGAGTTCGGGGTGATCGCGGATGAGGCGGCCTATGGCCGCGACATCAGCGAGGCGCTCAAGGCCATGGCCGAACGCATCGACATGCAGGATCTGCGTTTTCTGGCGGTTGCGGTCTCGATCCAGCAGAAATCGGGCGGCAACCTTGCCGAGATCCTGGAGGGGCTGTCGAAGGTCGTGCGATCGCGCTTCAAGCTGTTTCGGCGGGTCCGGGCCATAACCGCCGAGGCCAAATGGTCCGGCATGTTCCTGTCGGGCTTTCCGATCGTCGCGATGCTCGCCATCAATGTGATCGACCCGAACTACTATGACGAAGTGCGCGACACCGCGTTCTTCATCCCTGCCGCGATCGCGGTCGGCGTCTTTCTGGTCGTCAACGTCATATACATGCGTGTCATGGTCAATATCCGGGTCTGAGGAGGCCGCGCCGTGGAAGCTCTCAACTCAATCAATGCGATGCTCGTCGAGATGCTCGGCCCGCTCGGCCCGGTCCTGGTTCTCGGCGCGCTCGGGCTGTTTCTGGTGCTGGTCACCTTGCTGGTCATGCCCAAGCCGCGGCGCGATCCGCTCGACAAGCTGCGCGAGACCGGTGGCGTCGGCGGCGCCGGGGCCGGGGCCGGCCGGGCGGGTTTTTCCGGCGATGGTGACGGGGCCAAACCCCTGCGCACGGACGACCCCAATGTGAAGCTGGAGAAGTTCGCGCAGTTCCTCGAGCCGCAGGACGAAACCGAGATGTCGGATGCGCGGCTGAAGATGCTGCAGGCCGGCTATCGGTCGAAATCGGCGGTGCGGGCCTTCCATGCCGCGCAGTTCGCACTGGGTATCGGCTTTCTCATGCTGGGTGTGCTGTATGCGCTGGTCACCAGCGCGACCGGAAACCCCGGCACCACGCAGCTGGCGCTGTCGGTGGTCGTGCCCGGGCTGATCGGGTACTATATGCCGCAATACTGGGTGCAGCGGCGGCGCCAGTCGCGCCAGCAGGAAATCGAGGAAGGCTTTGCCGACGCGCTCGATCTGATGCTGGTCTGCGTCGAGGCGGGGCAGTCGCTCGACCAGTCGATCATGCGCGTTGCCCAGGAAATGCGCAGCGGCTATCCCGCCCTCGCCGAGGAGTTCGAGCTCGTCAGCCACGAGGCCCGCGCCGGCAAGGACCGGATCACGGTGCTCAAGGACATGTCCGAGCGCTGCGGCGTGCCCGACGTCGCCTCCTTCGTGACGGTGCTGGTGCAATCGGCCAGCTTCGGCACCTCGATCGCCGATGCCCTGCGGGTCTATGCCGCCGAGATGCGCGACAAGCGCGTCATGCGCGCCGAAGAAAAGGCGAATGTGCTGCCCACGAAGTTGACGCTGGGCACAATGATGTTCACCGTGCCACCACTGCTGATCATCCTTATCGGTCCCTCGGTGGTCGGCATCATGGATGTGTTCGGTGGGGGCGGGGCGTCTGTCGGTGGTGATATCGATCCATGAACGCGCGATAGGGCTGGCCGGGCTGACGCTGCTGGCCGTGGCGGTCGCGGCCTGCTCGGGCAACGACGCCGCGACTGGGCTTTCGCCGGACCGGATAGGGCCGGAGGCGCCGGCCGGCACACCCGATCTGCCGGAGGCCGTCGACGGCCTCGACGTCGGGCACCGGCTGATGGCCGCGGGCGAATACGAACTGGCGTTACGGGCCTATCTGCGCGCCGTCGGCACGCGCGGCGCGGATGTCGATGTGCTGTCGGCGCTGGGCTCGGCCAATCTGCGGCTGGGTCGGCTGGGTCAGGCGGAGACGCTGCTGCGCCGCGCGCTGGAAGAGGACCAGACCTTCGTTCCCGCGCTCAACAATCTGGGTGTGGTGCTGATGGAACGCAATCAGCCCGGCGAAGCACGGCGCCTGTTTCAGAACGCCTTCGCGCTGGACAGCGGCGAATCGGAGGTGATCCGCGAAAACCTGCGCCGCGCTCTCGCAAAAACCGAGCCGTCACGCTATGATGCGCCGCAAAACAACGCATTCGAATTGGTGCGGCGGGGCAGCGGGCGATACCTGCTGCTGCAGGCACCCTGAGGCAGAGCAGGCGGGGGTCGCAGAAATGCGCCGAGACAGGATCACAATGCTTTCCGTAGCGACGTTGCTGGTCGCCGGGTGTGCCGCTACAGGCGGCTCGCAGGACCGTACCGAGCGCGCGCTCGAGGATGTGGACGTCATCGCGGAGGCCGGGCTCGACGAGGTCATGCTCAGCGTGGCCGACCCGGCCGAAGCGGTCAGCTATTTCCGCAACGCCGCCGAGGACGACCCGGACAATATCGAGTTGCAGCGCAAGCTGGCGAAAGCCCTGGTGCGCGCCGAACGCCCGCGCGAAGCGGTGACCGTCTGGGCACAGGTCACGGCACACCCCGACAGCGCGCCGCAGGACGGTGTCGGGCACGCCGGCGCGCTGATCCGCATCAATCGCTGGGACGAGGCCGCCGAAGTGCTGGAAGCAATACCGCCCACGCATGAAACGCATGAGCGCTATCGCCTCGAAGCGATGGTCGCGGACAGCCGTGAGGACTGGGAGCGCGCCGACAGCTTCTACGAAACCGCGGCGGGGCTGACCACGCAGCCTTCCGGAGTGCTCAATAATTGGGGGTATTCGAAGCTGACACGCGGCGAACACGCCGAGGCCGAACGCCTTTTCACCGAGGCGCTGAGCTACGACCGCGACCTGTTCACCGCCAAGAACAACCTGGTGCTGGCCCGGGCGGCGCAACGCCGCTATGACCTGCCCGTCGTGCCCATGACACAGATCGAGCGCGCGCAACTGCTGCATACGATGGCGCTGGGCGCGATCCGGCAGGATGATGTCGCCACGGGGCGCGGGCTGTTGCAGGAAGCGGTGGACACCCATCCGCGCCATTTCGAGGAAGCGGCGCGCGCCCTGCGGGCGCTTGAATCGAATGTGACCAACTGATGACGCTTCAGATGTCAGCCGATGCCGCGCTCTGGTTCCTGCCCTTCGCCGGACTTGTCGGCATGTGGGCGGCCTGGAGCGACCTGCGTCACATGCGCATTCCGAACAATTGCGTGCTGACGCTGCTCGGCGTCTTCATCGTGATCGGGCTCGTGGCCTTGCCGCTGGAAGCCTTCCTGTGGCGGTTGTCGCATCTGGCGGTGGTCCTGGTGATCGGGTTCGTGCTCAGCTCCATCGGTGCGGTCGGCGCGGGAGATGCCAAGTTCGCCGCCGCCATGGCCCCCTTCATCGCGCTTGCCGATGTCACCGCGTTTCTGATCCTGCTGGCCGTTGTCACGCTGGCCGCGTTCGCGACGCATCGCGGGCTGGCACGGATCGGACCGTTTCGCGCCGCGACGTCTGAATGGGTCTCCTGGACCCGGTCCTCACAGTTTCCGATGGGGTTCGCCCTGGGCCCCGCATTGATATTCTATCTGGCACTGGCCGCGGCTTACGGGGGCTGAACGGGCGGCGCCCGAAAACCGCGACGGCGACAATCTGAACGACCGGAGAGACGCATGAACATGCAGACCGCGCAAGTGACCGCGCCGCGAGCGCCGAACAGCATGTCCGAGACCGGGCTGAACCCGGTCATGATGCGCGACATCCTGCTCAAGACGATGTTTCGCATGACCCTCGACAAGGTCAGCGAGCTGGCACAGACAGTCTGCCTGCCGGTTCCCGTGACGCAGGAACTGATCGACCTGGCCCGCAAGGACCGCCTTGTCGAGGCGACCGGGACGATGCATGCCACCTCGTCGAGCGAGATGGGGTACCAGCTCACCGATGCGGGCAAGGCGCGCGCGCTCGATGCACTCGCGCAATCGGAGTATTATGGCGCCATGCCCGTGCCGCTCGATGCCTACAAGGCGCAGATCGCGCAGCAGTCGATCCGCGATATCCGCATCACGCGCGATCAGCTTACCGCAGCCATGGGGGATCTGATCCTGCCCGACCGGCTGCTGGACCATCTCGGGCCGGCCGTGGGATCGGGGCGCTCAATCCTGATGTATGGCCCGCCGGGCAACGGCAAATCCTCGATATCGAACGGCATCCGCGACGCGCTGGGCGATCGGATCTTCGTGCCCCGTGCCATCGAGCATTCGGGTCAGGTGATCAGCGTCTACGACCCGATCGTGCACCGCAAGGCAAGCGCCGACGACGATGACCCGACCGCACTGCGGCGCAGCTCGAACAGATACGACAAGCGCTATGTGCATTGCGAGCGCCCCACCGTGGTCACGGGGGGCGAACTGACCCTGCCGATGCTGGATCTGACCTACAACC
>CAZMBT010000203.1:0-4404 GCA_964564395.1 uncultured Alkalilacustris sp. | reverse complement strand
TGGAGGCGGGGCGCGCCGAGGACGACATCGTCTCGCGCTATGAGCGCATGCGCAACTCGGTCGATGGCGACGAGGGTGCCATCAGCCGCACGGCGCCGGATGCGCCCGGCGACTACCTGCTGCGCTATCATGCCTCAGACACGCGCGAGGTTCTTGCCGAGGCCCCGCTAGAGGTGGTCGAGGCCGACGAGCCCGCCCTCGACACCGGCGTGCGGATTCACGCGCCCGACGCCGCCGGGGCCGGCGCGACGATCGAGGTGCGCTGGGAAGGGCCGGAGGCCGACGGCGACCGCATCGCCATCGTCGCGCCCGGAGCGCCTGAGGGAGATACCGGTCACAGCCGCCGCGCCTCGAGTTCGGTGCAGGGCAATGAGTCCGTCTCTATCCAGCTGCCCGACGCGCTCGGCCCGCATGAGCTGCGCTACATCGACGGCGAGAGCGACGCGACACTGGCCCGCCACGAGATCGAGCTCGAGCCGGTCGAGGCGCGTGTCTCCGCCCCGGCGGAGATTCCGGCCGGGTCGCGTTTTGACGTCGAGTGGGACGGGCCTGTCAACCGCAACGACTACATCGTCATCGTGCCGGCCGGCGCGCCGGAGGGCACTTCGGGGCATAGCCGCCGTGCCTCGTCGAGGGTGTCCGATGACGGCGAGCCGGTGCGCATCCAGGCGCCCGACGCGATCGGAACCTACGAGGTGCGCTATGTCGTCAACCAGAGCGACCGCGTCCTCGCCTCGCAGGAGGTGACGCTGACGCCGGTCGAGGCGCATGTTTCGGCCCCGGCGGAGATTCCGGCCGGGTCGCAGTTCGACGTCGAGTGGGACGGGCCTGTCAATCGTAACGACTACATCGTCATCGTCCCCGCCGGTGCGCCGGAGGGCACGTCCGGTCACAGCCGCCGCGCCTCGTCGAGGGTGTCCGATGACGGAGCGCCGGTGCGCATTCAGGCGCCCGACGCACTCGGCACCTACGAGGTGCGCTATGTCGTCAACCAGAGCGACCGCGTGCTCGCCGCGCAGGAAGTGACGCTCACGCCGGTGACGGCGACGCTTGACGCGCCGGAGAGCGTGCTGCCCGGGTCGGATTTCGAGGTGGCATGGGAAGGCCCGGTCAATCGGAACGACTTTATCGCCATCGTCCGGCCTGATGCGCCCGCGGGCGACAGCGGCGACAGCCGCAGCGCGTCGAGCCGGGTAAGCGAAGGTCCCGTCACCCTCACCGCTCCGGATGAGGAAGGCGAGTACGAACTGCGCTATGTCATCAACGACTCCGATCGGACTCTCGCAGCCAGATCGATCTTGGTGGCCAGTGCGGATGTCACGCTGTCCGTGGACGGGCCTGTGGCCGCGGGCGGGGTTGTCGAGGTCGCCTTCACCGGGCCGGGTCGGTTCGAGGACATGATCGAGATCGTCGACCCCGGTGCCGCGCCGGATGACGACGCGATCCAGGGCGCGCGCGCCTCGCAGGGCAATCCGTCGCAGCTTTTCGCGCCGACTTCGGCCGGCAGCTTTGAGGTCCGCTATCGCGCAACCGACAGCGGCGAAGTGCTCGCGACGATTCCGCCGGAGGTCGAATGCCGCCCGCGGCAGTAGCGCCAGACCGGGCGGCCCTGCGGCGGTGGTGCCGCCAGGTCGCGCGGGCGGTCGGGTTGGGCGCGCTGGCCGCGCCGGCCATGGCGGATGAGGCCGAGCGCGACATCATCCGCCTTGTCGCCGAGCTCGACGGGGCGTCGCAGGCCGAGCGTGCGGAAATCCTGCAGCAACTCGCGCCTCATGGGGACGCGGCCGTCGATGTGCTGCTGGAGTTCATGCAGGAGGGGCTGCTGGCACGCGGCGCGGCGTTGCGTGCCGTGGCGCAGCTGCAATCGGGCGATCTGCCAGCCGCGCCCGAGTCCGGTGCAGGCGCTGCCACAACGTCATCCCCCGCCGTGATCGAGCGGGTCGACGATCCGTTCGCCCGCCCGGAATCCGGTGCGGTGCATCCCCCGGATGACGCGCCGCGTCACCGTGTCGTCGGGGTCGCGCCGGATGACATGCTCAATGTGCGCGACCGTCCGGGGGTGAGCGGCAGCACTATCATCGGGCGGCTGGCCCCCGATGCGACGAATGTCGCGACCGGGGATGGTGCGGCGCAGGTGAACGGTGGAACCTGGGTCGAGGTGCTGTATGCGGGGCTGCCCGGCGGCTCGGGCTGGGTGAATGCGCACTATCTCGAAGCCTTGCCCGCGAACGCACAACCGGCCGTCGCGCCCGACTTCGAACCGGGTTCGATGATGGATCTCGCGCAGCATTACACCGACCTTGACGGCTATTCCGGGCTGGATGCACAGGCGCTGGAGCGCCGCTTTCTCGAGGAGGCCGCGGGCGATGATCCAAACAAGTTCCGCGCCATCAATCGTCTGGGGCCGTTGACGCGCGCCTTGCTGATGCTGGATGCGCGCGAGGGGCCGCAGGTGCATGCCCGCTACCGAATCCGCTACGGCATGGAGCAGATGGGCCCCTACCCGCCCAAAGCCTACACGACGCCACTCAGCTTTGTGCAGATCGACCGGTTTGACATGGGGCCGCACCGGATGAAGGCTTTGCCGGGGGCGGCGGATGAGGATGCCGCGCGGCATGTGTCGTACCGCATGGCCATGCAAACCATTCAGGCACGAACCGCCGAGGTCATCAGCGTGTCACGCGCCGAGCTGACCGACGCGGCGGCGGAGGGGATGCGCTGCCTGCAGGTGGGATGCCTCGACCTTGCCTCCCCCGCCGAGCAGATCCCAGAGGAATGGGAGCCATCACAAGACGAGGGGGGGATCGACTTCACGGCGCCTTATCCGATGATGACGCGCGATGGCACGCACAGCCCGGCGGCGGTGCTGGACGCGTTGATCGCTCAGCATGGTTTTCTGGGAAATATCGGTGAGGAAACGGTGACCTGGTCTTACCCCGAAGCGCGCCCGGGACTGACCTTCGGCGCCCCTTTCGTGGAGGTGGTGATCGACGTGAATCTGGCGCAGGACTTCGCAGTTGACGGTGTGCTGCGCGATTCGCATCTGGGGGATGACGAGTTGGCGGTGCTGTGGTTTCACACGGCGTCGATCTCTTCGGCGGACCCGTCGGAGCCGCTGGTCTTTCAAGCCGAGGCGCGGCAGCGTCACCCCTGGCGCCAATAGCAGCCCGGCTGCACTCCGCCGCGTCCCAGGGGGCGCCCGGGGCGCGGCGGTCACGCTGCGGTGCTGCGCCGGTCAGCCGAAGGTGTCGGCGACGTCGTACATCACGGGCTCGAAGCTCTTGCACAGCTCGTTGATGCGGCGGTTGCGCGCGCGCATCTCGTCGCTGCGCAGCATGGCCAGGAAATCCTCGCGGCGCGTCCAGCGCGAATAGTTGGCGATGCGCGTCTGGGCGTCGTTCACATGCAGCGCCGCGGCGATGAAGCCCGGCTGGTGGCTGATGAAGTCCGCATACGCTTCGCGCAGCAGCGCGAGCAGATCCGCGCAAGTCCCCGGTGTCACCTCGAAGGTGGTGATCACGGTCTGGGCCTCTTTGTCGCGGTCGATTGTCAGCATGATTTCCTCCTTCGGCAGTGTAGCACGCGCCGGCCCGGGCGCCCAGCGCAGGGTCAGCGGGCGCGTTTGCGCAGTTGCCAGCCGGCGATGGCGATCCCGGTGGCGACGATCGCGATGATGATGGTGGCCAGCGCGTTGACATCCGGGCTGACCCCCAGACGGACCTTCGAGAAGATGACCATCGGCAGGGTGGAAGCCCCCGGACCCGAGACGAAGCTGGCGATCACGAGGTCGTCGAGGCTGAGCGTGAAGGCCAGCAGCCATCCCGCCACGAGCGCGGGCGTAATCACTGGCAGGGTGATGTCGAAGAAGACGCGCACCGGCCCGGCGCCGAGGTCGCGCGCCGCTTCCTCCAGGCTTTCATCCATGCTGCGCAGTCGCGAGCCGGCGATCACGGCGACGAAAGCCATGCAGAAGGTCGTGTGCGCGATGATGATGGTGTTGATGCCACGCCCGGCGGGCCAGCCAAGGGTCAGCTCCATCGTCACGAACAGAAGCAGCAGCGACAACCCGGTGATCACCTCGGGCATCACCAGCGGTGCGGTGACCATCCCGGTCAGCAGGATGCGCCCGCGAAACCGGCCGAAGCGCGCCAGGACCAGCGCCGCGAGGGTGCCCAGAACCGTGGCGATCGTCGCGCTGAAGAAGGCGACCCGCAGGCTGACCCAGGCGGCGTTCAGCAATTGCCGGTCATTCAGCAATTCGCCGTACCATCGGGTCGAGAATCCGGCCCAGACGGTGACGAGGCGGCTTTCGTTGAAGGAGAACACCACCAGCGAGACGATGGGCGCGTAGAGGAAGACAAAGCCCAGCAGCGCCAGGATCGGCAGGGTCCAGCCGCGCTTCAT
>CAZMBT010000202.1:0-4408 GCA_964564395.1 uncultured Alkalilacustris sp. | reverse complement strand
AAGGGCCCCACCGCGATGCGCGACGTGCAGCCCTTCTTCGGCGAATTCGCCATGGGCGGCGCGGCGATCGCGCATAACGGCAACCTGACCAACGCCGAGGCGCTGCGCCGCGAGCTGATCGAGCGCGGCTCGATCTTCCAGTCGAGCTCGGACTCGGAGTGCATCATTCACCTGATGGCGCGCTCGATCCAGCAGACCATCCCCGAGCGCATGAAGGACGCGCTGCGCCGGGTCGAGGGGGCGTTCTCGATCGTGGCGATGACGCGCACCAAGCTGATCGGGGTGCGTGACGCGCTCGGGGTGCGTCCGCTCGTGCTGGGGCGCGTCGGTGAGGGCTGGGTGCTGGCCTCGGAGACCTGCGCACTCGACATCATCGGCGCGGAATTCATCCGCGAGATCGAGCCCGGCGAGATGGTTGTCATCACCAAAGACGGCGTCGAGAGCCACCACCCCTTCGAGCCGCAGCGCCCGCGATTCTGCATCTTCGAGCATGTCTATTTCTCGCGCCCCGATTCGATGCTCGGCGGCCGCTCGGTCTACGAGACGCGCCGCGCCATCGGGGTCGAGCTGGCGCGCGAAGCGCCCGCCGAGGCCGATCTGGTCTGCCCGGTCCCCGACAGCGGCACCCCCGCGGCCATCGGCTACAGCCAGCAGTCCGGCATCCCCTATGCCATGGGCATCATCCGAAACCAGTATATGGGCCGCACCTTCATCGAGCCGACCGAACAGATCCGCGACATGGGCGTGCGGCTCAAGCTCAATGTCAACCGCGCGCTGATCCGCGGCAAGCGGATCGTTCTGGTCGATGACAGCGTGGTGCGGGGGACCACATCGCGCAAGATCAAGCAGATGATTCTCGACGCGGGCGCGGCCGAGGTGCATTTTCGCGTCGCCTCGCCGCCGACCTCCTGGCCTTGCTTTTACGGCGTGGACACGCCCGAGCGCGAGAAACTCCTCGCCGCGCGCATGAACCCCGAGGAAATCCGCGACCATATCGGCGTGGACAGCCTGCACTTCATCTCGCTCGACGGGCTGTATCGCGCTGTGGGCGAGGCGGAGGGCCGCGACACGAGCGCGCCGCAGTACTGCGATGCCTGCTTCTCGGGCGACTACCCCATCCCGCCCTCCGACCGGATCCGCGACGGGCGCATCCAGTTTCCCGAAAGCGGCTGAAGCCGCCCTGTCCGCTGCAACGCGGTTGCACAGCTTGCCGACACGCACCGCAGATGCCATGAGAGTTGCATGAACAACACCGACACCGCCCCCGAACCGGCGCCCGCGCAACATGTCGCCCTGGTCACCGGCGCCTCGCGCGGGCTGGGCGCCGCCCTCGCCGAGGGGCTGGCGGCGCGCGGCTGGCATGTCGTTGCCGTGGCCCGTACCACCGGTGCGCTGGAAGAGCTTGACGACCGCATCAAGGCGCAGGGCGCCGGCAGCGCGACGCTGGCACCGATGGACATCACCCAGACCGATGCGATGCGCCACATGTGCCGGTCGATCTTCGACCGCTGGGGGCATCTCGACCTGTGGGCGCATACCGCGATTCACGCGCCGCCTCAGGCCCCTGCGGGTCATATCGCGGACAAGGACTGGCAGCGCAGCATCGACATCAACATTCGCGCGACAGGCACGCTGATCCCGCTGATCGAGCCGCTCCTGCGCGCCGCCCCGGACGCGACGGCGCTGTTCTTCGACGACGCACGGGGGGGGGCGAAGTTCTTCGGCGCCTACGGCGCCTGCAAGGCCGCGCAGATCGCGCTCGCGCGCAGCTGGCAGGCCGAAACCGCGCGCCTGGGGCCGCGCATCGCCATCGAAGCGCCGCCCCCGATGCCGACGGCAACACGCGCGCGCTTCTTTCCCGGCGAGACGCGCGACGGGCTCACCCCCTGCCGGACGGTCGCCGAAGACATGCTGGAGCACCTGCCGGGCACCGACGCGCGGGACCGTGTAGCCGACAACTGAAGGCATGGCGCTTTACGCCCTCGCCCGGCTCGACTAAGCAGGGCGCAGTCACGCGGCAGCACGGGCAGGCACATGCGCATTCTGGTTACCAATGACGACGGCATCAACGCACCCGGTCTGAAGGTTCTGGAAGACATCGCTGCCGAGCTGGCCGGCCCAGAGGGCGAGGTCTGGACCGTCGCCCCGGCCTTCGAACAGTCCGGGGTTGCGCACAAGATCAGCTACACCCACCCGATGATGATCGCCCGGCTCGAAAAGCGCCGCTACGCAGCCGAGGGCTCGCCGGCGGATTGCGTGCTGGCGGGACTTTACGACGTGCTGCATGGCGGGCGCCCGGATCTCGTGCTTTCGGGGGTCAATCGCGGCAACAACGCGGCCGAGAACGTGATGTATTCGGGCACGGTGGGCGGCGCCATGGAAGCGGCGCTGCAGGGGTTGCCGGCCATCGCGCTGTCGCAGTATTACGGGCCGCTGACGCAGGATCTGTCCGACCCTTTCGAGGCCGCGATCGGCCACGGCGCGCGCACCGTTCGCCGGCTGCTCGAGGACGGGCTGTGGGATGTCGGCGATTACCGGCTGTTCTACAACATCAATTTCCCGCCCATCGCCAGCGCCGACGTCAAGGGCGTGCGCATCACCAGCCAGGGTTACCGCAAGGATACCTTCTTCGGGGTCGAGCCGCACACCTCGCCCTCGGGGCGCAAGTTCCTGTGGATCAAGGGCGGGCCGCAGCACCTGCCGACTGCGCCGGGCACCGATGCGCACGCGAATCTCGACGGCTATGTCTCGGTGACGCCGATGCGCGCGGATCTGACTGCGCATGACGCGCTCGAGTCCCTGCGCAACCGGTTTGCGGATGGATGACGCCGAGCGTCAGATGCGCTTTATCTATGCCATCCGCTCGCGCGGGGTCACCGACGACCGCGTGCTCAAGGCGATGGAGCGGATCGACCGCGGCGCATTCGTGCGCGGCATCTTCGCCGAACGTGCGCTGGAGGACATGCCGCTTCCCATCGCGTGCGGACAGACCATCAGCCAGCCCTCGATGGTCGGGCTGATGACACAGGCGCTGGAACTGACCGGACGCGAGAAAGTGCTCGAGATCGGCACCGGTTCGGGCTATCAGGCCGCGATCCTCAGCCTGCTGGCGCGGCGGGTCTATACGCTGGAACGGCATCGCAGGCTGGTTCGGGCCGCGCGCGAGGTCTTCGCCAGGCTCGACCTGACCAACATCATCGCCATCACTGCCGACGGATCGCACGGCCTTCCCGAACAGGCACCCTTCGACCGTATCATCGTGACCGCCGCGGCCGAGGACCCGCCGGGACCACTCTTGGCGCAGCTGCGCACCGGCGGTATCATGGTGGTGCCCGTCGGCCAGTCGGATGCCGTGCAGAGCCTGATCCGGGTACGACGCACCGAAACCGGCCTCGACTACGAGGAATTGCGCACGGTGCGGTTCGTGCCACTGGTCGAGGGGCTGGGGCAGGAGTGAGTCGCGCGCGCGGGCGCGCCACGCAATCACGACCACGGGGCAAGACATGACGGCAATGGCAAACACGATCCGCTACCGAACGGCGCGCCGGTTCATGGCCGGCACTGCGGCACTGGCGCTGGCCGCCTGCTCCAACGGGTTCGACTGGGATCTGCGCCTGCCCGAGAACGCCCCGAGCACGCGTGCCGCCGCGCTGCAGGCGGACGGCGCAAGGCCCGATCCCGATGACCGCGGCGTCATCACCTATCCGAATTATCAGGTGGCGCTGGCGCGGCGCGGCGATACCGTCGCCGACATGGCATCGCGGCTCGGCCTCGACGCGCAGGAACTGGCCAGCCATAACGCGCTGCGTCCCGACACGGATCTGCGCCGCGGCGAGGTTCTGGCGCTGCCGCGCAGGGTCGATCCGGGCGACGCGACGCGCCGGGAGCCGACCGACATCGGCACCATCGCCACCAGCGCCATCGACCGCGCCGAAACCGGCCGCACCGAGGCCCGCGCCCCGGCCGAGGAAGCCGAACCCCTGCGCCACCGGGTCGAACGGGGCGAAACCGCCTTCTCGGTCGCGCGGCTTTACGACGTGTCGCCGCGCGCGCTCGCCGAATGGAACGGACTCGACTCGGACATGACGGTGCGCGAGGGGCAGATCCTGATGATCCCGGTCGCCGCCGAAGACGCCCGGAGCCGCACCCCGGCGGATGCGCCCTCCCAGCCCGGCACGGGATCGCCCACACCGGAACCGCCCAGCGCCGCGCGTCCGATAGATGCCGCCGATGAGGATGCCGAGATCCCCGCCTCGCCGGACCTGGCCCGCGCGCGCGATGCGCAGCCGGAGCCACAAACCCCGTCGGGCGAGGCCGAGCCCGAACCCGCGCCGCAACCGCAACCGGACCCCGATCCGGAACCGGAGCCGGAGCCCCGGGTGTCCGAAGCCGGATTTGTCATGCCGGT
>CAZMBT010000201.1:0-4416 GCA_964564395.1 uncultured Alkalilacustris sp. | reverse complement strand
CCGGCTACGCTGAACGGTATCCGGAGCGGGTCCGCCTGTTGCTTTCGAAGCGCAATATCCGCTCGAACGAGGTGGTCGCGCGCGGGTTGCGCCAGGCGCGCGGGCGCTACGTGGCGCTGCTCGACGGGGATGATTTCTGGTGCGATCCAGACAAGCTTCAGCGCCAGGTCGATTTCCTGGAGAACAATCCCGCCTGCATGGCGGTGTTTCACAACGCGTGGATGACGGCCGGCGACGAGCCGGCCGGGGAGCGCTGGACGCCGGGGGAAACGGCGCCGCGCATGAATCTGCAGACCCTGATGGAGGGCAACCCCTACGCCACCTGTGCCGGGATGCTGCGTGCCGACTGCGTGCGGGACGTCCCGCAGTGGTATGCCGGCTTCTTTCCGATCACCGACTGGCCGCTCTACGCACTTTGTGCGCTGCGTGGCGACCTGGCCTTCGTCGACGAGGTCGTGGGCGTGTACCGTCTGCACGAGGGCAGCGAATTCTCGAGCCAGCCCACCGCCGCCAAGCTCGCGGCGGTGGAGGGATTTTACCGCCGCCTCGCGAAATGCGCGCAGCCGCCGCTCGCAGATGCCGCGCGCGGCGGCTGTTCGCGCTATTTCTTCGACTGGACCGAGGCGTATCTGGCGCAGGGGGACCTCGCGCTCGCCCGTTCCTGCTTTCGCCGCAGCCTTCTCGGCGGCGGCATGGGCAGGACGGTGCCGCGCCGCGCCGCGCTGCGGATGGGCGCGAGGCTTCTGCGCCGCTCGATCGCGCGCCGATGACCGGCACGCTGCCCGCATCGCGCGATCCGATCGCGCCGCTGCCGCCGGGGCCGGAGCGCCCGCGCTGGTCGGTCATGATCCCGACCTATCGCTGCGCGCGGTATCTCGGCGCGACCCTCGAAAGCGTGCTGGCGCAGGATCCCGGCCCCGGGGTCATGCAGATCGAGGTGGTCGATGACGGCTCCGATGACGACACCGCGGCCGTGGTCCACGCTCTCGGCCGCGGCCGCGTCGGCTTCTTCGGGCAGCCGCGCAATGTCGGCCATATCGCCAATTTCCACACCTGCCTGACGCGGGCGCGCGGCGAGATCGTGCACCTGCTGCATGGCGACGACGTCGTCCGGCCCGGCTTCTATGCCGCCTTGCAGCGCGGCTTCGACGCCCATCCCGCGCTCGGCGCTGCTTTCTGCCGGCCGGTCTACGCGAATGCCGCGGGCAATGCGGTCGCGATGGTGCCTGAGGAGCAGCCGCATGCCGGGCTCCTGCCCGATGCCCTGGCGCGTATCGCCACCGAGCAGCGGATCATGACGCCGTCGATCGCCGTGCGCCGCGCCGTCTATGAACGGCTCGGCGGTTTCGACCGGCGGCTGGCCTGCGCCGAGGACTGGGAGATGTGGGTCCGCATCGCGGCGCACTTCCCGATCTGGTACGAGCCGCGCCCGCTTGCCGTCTATCGCATGCACGAGGCCTCGAATACCGGCCGGCACGTCGCCTCGGCGGCGGATGCCGCCTATAACCGGATGGCCATCGACATCTTCGCGCGCTACCTTCCGCCCGAGCGGGCACCGGCGATCACGCGCCGCGCGCGGCGCATCTATGCCGCAAGCGCGCTCGGGACCGCGCGCGACCTGCTGCGGGCGGGCAACACTGCCGGCTGCCTTGCGCAGCTGCGCGAAGCGCTCCGACTTGCCCCCTCCGCCCGCGTTCTGCGCGGTTGCGCGACCACCATCCTCGCGATCGGGAGACGCCATGTCACCGGACACTGAGCGACCCGGCGCCTGCGGCCCTGCGCTCGGCGTCGCGGTGATCGGCTGCGGGGCCGCCACCCGCCTGTATGCCGCGCCCGCGCTCGCCCAGCTCGAGGGCGAGGGGCTCGTTCAGGTAACGCGCCTTTTCGACCCGGCCCCGGATGCGGTCGCGGCCGTTCGCCCGCTGCTGGCCTCGGCGATGCCGGCGCCGAGCCTGGAGGCGGCGCTCGAGGGGGCGGATCTCGCCGTCATCGCGTCGCCGCCGGCGCTGCATGCCAGCCAGTGCGCCATCGCCCTGAAAAGCGGCCTGCATGTCTTTTGCGAGAAACCCCTCGCGCTCGCCGCCGCCGATGCGCAGGCGCTCATCTCGACGGCAGAGGCGTGCGGGCGCCTTCTGGCGGTGGGGCTGATCCGCCGCCACCTGCCCGCGGCCCGCGCCATCAAGGCCCTGCTCGCCGCCGGCACCCTCGGTACGCCGCGCTCGGTCTGCTGGTTCGAGGGCGGCCCCTTCGACTGGCCGGTGGCCGGCCCCGGCTATTTCAGCGCCGCGCAGTCCGGCGGTGGCATCCTGCAGGATATCGGCACCCATGCGCTCGATCTGCTGGCCTGGTGGCTCGGCCCGCCGCAGCTGCGCGACTATGCCGACGATGCGATGGGCGGCGTGGAGGCCAATGCCAGCCTCAGGCTCCGATGCGGCACGGCCGAGGTGCGGATGCGGCTAAGCCGCGACTGGGCCCGGCCGAACCGGGTCATCCTTCGCGGCGAGCGCGGCACGATCTGCTGGAGTGCGAACGAGCCGCTGAGCTTCGAGCTCGGCCTCGACGGGGCGCCGCCGGGGCTGGTGACGCTCGACGACGGGGCCGGGGGGACGACCGATTTCGTCTCGACCTATGCCGTGCAGATCGCGGATGCGATCGACGCGATCCGCTCGGGGCGCGCGCCGGCGGTGCCGGCCGCCGCCGGCCGCGATGCCTGCGCCCTGATCGAGACCTGCTACCGCGAGCGCCGGCTGCTCGAGATGGGCTGGTTCTCGGCGCAGGAGCGCGCGCAGGCGGCGGCCCATGCGGGCGGTGCGCGATGAGGCCGGTCGTGGCGGTTCTCGGGGCGGGCGGCTTCATCGGCAACCGGCTTGTCGAGATGCTGCATCTGGGCGGCGGGCATGTGGTGCGCCCGGTGGTGCGGCGTCCGGAGGCGCTGGCGCTCGCGCTGCGCTTCGCGCTCGACGGCCGGGTCGCGGAGGCGCGTGACGAAGCCGCCCTGGCCGCGGCCTTTGCCGGGTGCAGCCATGTTGTCCATGCCGTGGCCGGCCCGCCCGAGGTCATCACCGGCTCCGTGGCGCCGGTCTACCGCGCCGCCGCCGCGGCCGGCGTCCGGCGCATCGTCTATCTGAGCAGCGCGTCGGTTCACGGCCAGTCGCCCGCGCCCGGCACCGACGAGACCAGCCCGCTCAGCAGCCGGCAGAAGCTGGCCTACAACAACGCCAAGGTCGCCGCCGAGCGACGGCTGCAGCAGCTCCGGCAGGGCGGAGGTGTCGAGGTCGTGCGGCTGCGGCCGGGCATCGTGCACGGGCCGCGCTCGTACTGGACCGGCGGCTTCGCGGACGAGCTCCTCGCGGGCGAGGCCTACCTGGTCGGCGGCGGCACCGGGATCTGCAATTCCACCTATGTCGACAATCTCGTCCATGCCGTCCGCCTTGCCCTCGACGCGCCGCGCGCGGATGGCGAGGCCTATATCGTCGGCGACGCCGAAACCGTCACCTGGGCCGAGCTGTGCGATCCCATCGCCCGCGCCCTGGGGTACAGCCGGGAGGCGCTGGCGGTCCCGGCGCCGGGCGAAATGCGCCGGATGCCGGCGGGGCTGGATTCCATGGCAGCCCTGCGCCGCGCCGCCGCGCTGCTGCCGCCGCGGCCGCGACGGGCGTTGCGCGCGGCGCGCGCGGCCTGGCGCGCGCCGGCGACCCCGGCAGCGCCGCCGGGTGTGCCGCAGCCACTGGTCTCGCAGGAGAAGGCGGATCTGCATCTCTGCGCTGTCCGGCTTCCGATGGACAAGGCGCGCAGCGAGCTCGGCTACGCGCCGATCGTCGATTTCGAGACCGCCTGCCGCCATGCCCTCGCCTGGCTCGCCTTTGCCGGCTACCCGGTCGGGGACGGTGCCGGCGGCCGGGACGCAGACCCATCCGAGCCACTCCAGAGGAAACCACAGCATGGCGGCTGAGACCCCCGGCGTCACGATCGTGATAAACACCTACAATCAGGCGCATTTTCTCGAACAGGCGCTCGAGAGCGTCGCGGCGCAGAGCGTCGCCGTCGACGAGGTCATCGTCGTCGATGACGGCTCGCACGACGCGCCGGAAAAGGTCGTGGAGCGCTTTGACGCGGCAAGGCTGATCCGGCAGCCGAACCAGGGGCTCGCCGCGGCCCGCAACACCGGCCTGCATGCCGCGCGCGGCACCTTCATCGGGTTTCTCGATGCCGATGACCGGTTGCTGGCGCGGATGGTGGAGGTGAATCTGGGCCAGTTCGAACGCAACCCGGACTGCGCCTTCGTCTATGGCGCCTATCTGTTCATCGATACCGACGGCCGGGTCATCGGCCAGCCGCCACTGTGCGCGCCGGGGCCCGACGCCTATGCCGGGTTTCTCTCGGGCAATCTCGTCGGCATGCACGGGACCGTCCTCT
>CAZMBT010000200.1:0-4453 GCA_964564395.1 uncultured Alkalilacustris sp. | reverse complement strand
GCGGAGTGCGGCCGAGTCATTCCAGCCGGCGGCGGCGTGTTGCAAGCAATCTCAGGCGCAGTGCGTTGAGCTTGATGAAGCCCTCCGCGTCCTTCTGATCATAGGCGCCGGCGTCATCCTCGAAGGTGACATGCTCTTCCGAGTAGAGCGAATGCGCGGACCAGCGCCCCACCGTGCGGGCCAGGCCCTTGTAAAGCTTGAGCCGCACGGTGCCGGTTACGTGTGTCTGGCTTGCGTCGATGGCGGCCTGCAGCATCTCGCGCTCGGGCGAGAACCAGAAGCCGTTGTAGATCAGCTCGGCATAGCGCGGCATCAGCTCGTCCTTCAGATGCGCCGCGCCGCGGTCGAGGGTGATCTGCTCGATGCCGCGATGCGCCTCCAGCAGTACCGTGCCGCCGGGTGTTTCGTAGATGCCGCGCGACTTCATGCCGACGAAACGCCCTTCCACCAGATCGAGCCGGCCGATCCCGTGCTTGCCGCCCAGCTCGTTGAGCCGCGTGAGCAACGCGGCAGGCGACAGCGCCTCGCCATTGACCGACACCGCGTCGCCGCGCTCGAACCCGATCTCGATGAATTCTGGGGTGTCTGGGGCGTCCTCGGGGTTGGCAGTGCGCTGATAGACGTAATCGGGTGCGTCCTCGGCCGGATCTTCCAGAACCTTGCCCTCGGACGATGTGTGCAGAAGGTTCGCGTCCACGCTGAACGGGGCTTCGCCGCGCTTGTCCTTCGCGATCGGGATCTGGTGGGCCTCGGCGAATTCGATCAGTCGCGTCCGGCTGGTCAGATCCCATTCGCGCCACGGGGCGATGACCTTGATCTCGGGGTCGAGCGCATAGGCGGCCAGTTCGAAACGGACCTGGTCGTTGCCCTTGCCGGTGGCGCCATGGGCCACGGCATCCGCGCCGGTCCGCGCCGCGATCTCGACGAGCCGCTTGGAGATGAGCGGGCGCGCGATGGAGGTGCCGAGCAGGTACAGCCCTTCATAGACGGCGTTGGCGCGGAACATCGGAAAGACGAAATCGCGCACGAATTCTTCGCGCAGATCCTCGATGAAGATGTTTTCGGGCGCGATACCCAGCATTTCGGCCTTCTTGCGCGCGGGCTCCAGTTCCTCGCCCTGGCCCAGATCGGCGGTAAAGGTCACGACCTCGCAGCCATATTCGACCTGAAGCCATTTCAGGATGATGGAGGTGTCCAGACCGCCGGAATAGGCGAGCACGACTTTGCGGGGCGCTGACATGGCGGACTCCTTGCGCGGCAGATTCCCAGCGCGGTCTATTGGCTTTGTCATGCGGCGGCAAGGGCCGGGCTTTCCCCGGGCGCGATGGGCGATTAGGTGTGCGCGCAACGCCCGGATGCAGTGCAGGAGGTTTCGTGACCCAGTTCCACAAGACCGAGCAGGCGCGTGCGCAATGGTCCTCCGAGCCGGCCTTCGTGTTTTCGATGGCCGCTGCGGCGGTGGGCCTCGGCAATCTTTGGCGCTTTCCCTACATGGTCGGCGAGAATGGCGGCGGCGCGTTCATCCTCGCCTATCTGCTCGCGCTCGCCATCGTCGCATTGCCGATCATGATGCTCGAGGTCGCCGCGGGGCGGATGCGCCAGGGCAGCGTGGTGACGACCTATCGCGGGGTCACGCGCTTTGGCGTGTTCTACGGATGGTTCGTTGTGCTGCTCACCGTGATCATCACCAGTTATTACCTCGTGATCACCGGCTGGACGCTGGGCTACACCGTCGATGCGGTCCGCCTGAGTGTGAGCGAATTCTCCGACTTCACGGCGGGGTACAACTCGGTGTGGTATTTCGCGATCGTCACCGGGCTGGCCTGGATCGTGCTGTTGCGCGGGGTGGCGGCGATCGAGGCCTTCTCCAAGGTGCTGATGCCGCTGCTGGCGCTGCTGATCGCGGGGCTGGTAGGGTTTGCGGCCACACTTCCCGGCTGGGCCGAAGCGCGCGAATTCATGTTCACCTGGGAGGCCGGCGCGCTCGCCAATCCGACGCTGTGGTTCTTCGCCTTCGGGCAGGCCTTCTATACGCTGGCGGTCGGGCAGGGGTATCTGGTCACCTATGGCAGTTATATTCCACGCAAGACCAATGTGCCGCGCGCAGCACTGGTCGTGGCGGCGACCGAGACCTCGATCGCGCTGCTGGCCGGCTGGATGATCTTTCCGTTCGTGTTCACCCATGGCCTCGACCCTGGCGCCGGCTCCGAGCTGGCCTTCTCGACGCTGCCCATCGTCTTCGACGACATGGCGGCGGGGTCGATCCTCGCGATCACCTTTTTCTTCATGTTCTTCGCTGCCGCCTTCTCCTCGTGCCTTGCGGGGCTCAAGGTCATCATTGCCGCGGTGGAGGAGGAGTTGGGCCTGAGCCACGCGCGGGCGGTGGCGGCGGTGGGGCTGTTGATGCTGGGGCTGGGTCTGCCCTCGGCGCTGAGCTTCACGCCCGTGGAGCTCACCGTGGCGGGGATGCCGTTCCTCGACTTCATGGATCAGTTCGGCGGCACGAATGTCGTCGTCGCCTCGGGGGTGATCGGGGCGGGGCTGTTGTGCTGGGTGCTGCCGCCGGGCAAGGTGTGGTATTCGCTCGGCGCGCGCAGCCGCTGGTGGAGCTGGCGCATCTTCATCGTGGGGCGCAGCCTGCCCTTCGCGGCGCTGGCCTTCCTGATCTGGCAGCTTCTGGCCGGGTGACGGCTTGCAGCCGGACGCGCAACCCGGCAGGTTGACGCAAACGGCAATGGAGGACCGCATGGGCGAGAGGCTGGAACTGCTGCGCGGAGTGGTGCATCCTTGGCATCATGACCATTTCGGGCACATGAATGTCCGCCATTACGCGCCATTCTTCGATGACGCGACCTATCATATGTGGACCCGGCTGGGGCTGCCCTATTCGGTGATGCTGTCCGAGCATGGCGTGCACACCGTCTCGGCGCAGGCGACGACGGGCTTCGTGCGCGAACTCAAGGCCGGAGACCTGATCGTCATCGACGGCGCCGTCAGCCGGATCGGCACCAAGAGCGCCACGTTTCATCTGCGCATGCACCACGCCGATACCGGTGAGCTGCACGCGACCTATGACCTGGTCGAGGTGTTCTTCGACCCGCAAAGCCGGGCCGCCGCGCCGATGCCCGCGCCCGTCCGCGCCCGTCTGGAGCAGTATCTGGTGACGCAGGATGGTCGCTGAATCGCGCGCCGGGCGGATCGGGGCATGACATCGTTCACCGATGCCGCCCAGGCTGCGACAGGGCACATGCGCGCCCTGTTCGATCCGTCGCCGCTGCAGCGCAACCTGCATCTTTCGCAGCGGTATGACGCCGATATCTGGCTCAAGCGCGAGGATCTGACCCCGGTACGATCCTACAAGATCCGCGGCGCCTTCAATGCCATGCGCAAGGTGCTGGCGCAGAATCCGCAGCAGGAACAATTCGTTTGCGCCAGCGCCGGGAATCACGCGCAGGGTGTTGCGCTTGCGTGCCGTCATTTCGGGGTGCGCGGCACGGTCTTCATGCCGGTTACGACCCCGCAGCAGAAGATCGACAAGACCCGCGGTTTCGGCGGCGATGCCGTCGAGATCCGCATGACGGGGGATTACTTCGATCAGGCGCTGGCGTCGGCGCTCGATTTCCGGCGTGAGGTCGGCGGGCATTTTCTGTCGCCGTTCGACGATCCCGATGTGATCGAGGGGCAGGCGAGCGTCGCCGCCGAGATCATGGCGCAGCTCGATGCGCCGCCCGATCTGGTGGTTCTGCCGGTGGGCGGCGGCGGGCTTGCGGCGGGCGTGACCGCCTTCATGCGGTCCGCCGCGCCGCGCACAAGGTTTCGTTTCATCGAACCCGCCGGTGGCGCGAGCCTTGCGGCGGCGCTGCGCGCCGGCGCGCCGGTGACGCTGGATCGGGTGGACAGTTTTGTCGACGGTGCGGCGGTGGCGCGCATCGGGGAGATTCCCTTTGCCCATCTGAAGGGCGTCGCCCCGTCGGATCTGCGCGTGGCCCCCGAAGATCGGATCTGCGCGACGATCCTCGAGATGCTCAATCACGAGGGGATCGTGCTGGAGCCGGCGGGCGCGCTGTCGGTCGATGCGCTGGCCGATCTCGCGGCGGAGTTGCGCGGCAAGCGCGTCGTCTGCGTCACCTCGGGCGGAAACTTCGATTTCGAGCGGCTGCCCGAGGTGAAGGAACGGGCGATGCGGTACGCCGGGCTGAAGAAGTACTTCATCCTGAGGCTGCCGCAGCGCCCCGGCGCGCTGCGCGATTTTCTGGACATGCTCGGTCCCGAGGATGACATCGCTCGGTTCGAATACCTGAAGAAGTCGGCGCGCAACTTCGGATCGGTCCTCATCGGCATCGAAACGCGCGATCCGGCGAACTTTCCGAAGCTGCGCGAGCGCATCGACACGGCCGGTTACGTGCTGCGCGATATCACCGATGACGTGACGCTGGCCGAGTTCCTGATCTGA
>CAZMBT010000199.1:0-4473 GCA_964564395.1 uncultured Alkalilacustris sp. | reverse complement strand
GGTCTGCGCCGCGGCGCCGTTGCCGTTCTCGGCCATGTCGTCCTCTCCTGCAGAAATTGGAATGTCGTCCTTATCAGCTTCGCCGCGCCGCCTCAATCATCGGGCGGGCGCGTCCAGCCAGAGTTTCCTTTTCGCCGATCCGTCGGCGTGGCCTCCTCATACTCGCCTTCGATGATGTCCGCCGAGGCGGGACGCCGGCTTTCGCTGTGCCGCGCCGGTCCTGGTCCGCGTCGCTGGGCCTGCGCATGCGCGGTGTGTTGCCGACGCATATGGATCCGGTGTCCGCGCGCGATCATCAGGCGCATCAGCAGGGTGCGCATGGCCGGAACAAGAAGCAGGAAACCGATTCCGTCGGTCAGGAAGCCGGGTGTCAGCAAGAGGGCGCCGGCGAACAGGATCATGGCGCCATGCGCCATCGGGGTCGCCGGGTCCCGTAACTCGTCCATCGAACGCTGCAATTCGTGCAAGGTGTTCAGCCCCTGCCACCGCGCCAGCCACGCCCCGAGCGCTGCCGTGAGCACGACGATACCCAGCGTCGGCCAGAGCGTCAGCCAGCCGCCGACGCGGATGAACAGGCCGATCTCGATCAACGGCACCGCGATAAAGAGCACGAAAAGCCACATGAAGACGTCCCTTGTGACCGCGGGAAGGTGGACTCACCCCGCGACGCGTCTTACATAAGGTCGCGACGTCTGATACCAACCCCCGCCAGCTGCCGAGGCATTGATGAGCTCCGCCGTGATCCAACTTCTCGTCCTCGCCGGAATCGCGATATTCCTTATCCTGCGCCTGCGCAGCGTGCTCGGTACCCGTGAGGGTTTCGAAAAACCGCCGGTGACCAACTCGGAAAGCGGTGCCGCGCGCAGTGAAGGGCGGCCCGAATTCGAGGTCATCGAGGGGGGCCCGGACACCGACATCACCGATCATGTCCCCGAAGACGGGCCTGCGGCGAAAGCGCTGGCAGCGATGAAATCGGCGGATCCCGACTTTCATGTCGGCGAATTCCTGCACGGTGCCCGCCAGGCCTATGAGATGATCCTGATGGCCTTCGAGAACGGCGACATGGATGATGTCGTGCCGTTGCTGTCGCGCGACGTGTATGAAAGCTTCATCGAGGTTGTCGAGCTGCGCGAGAAGGAGGGCCTCAAGGTCGAAGCCAATTTCATCGGGTTGCGCGAGATCAAGCTGATCGCCGCGAGCATGGACCCCTCCACCGATGAAGCCGAGATCACCGTGCGTTTCGATGCCGAGCTGACCTCGGTGGTGCGCGATCGCGACGGCGAGGTCGTCGAAGGCGATCCCAATGAAGTGAAACGCCAGCGCGATGTCTGGACTTTTGCGCGCGTCATGAGCGGCGATGACCCGAACTGGCAGCTCGTCGCCACAGGCGAATAATGCGTGGCGTGTCGGCGGCATGGCTGATCGCCCTGTCGGCGGCATTGCTCGGCCCGGTCATGCTGCGGGCAGACCCGTCACCCGAGATCGTGGGCTTCGCCGATCTTGATGGCTGGCATGCCGACGATCATGCGAGCGCGCTGGATGGCTTCCGAAGAACTTGCCCGGCCCTTGACGGGCCGGAGTGGCAGGCCGTCTGCGCGTTTGCCGAAACCGACCCTGATCCCCGGCTCTTCTTCGAGTTGTTCTTTCGACCTGTCGAGATCGCGCCGCACGGGCATGCGCGCTATACCGGCTACTACGAACCGATCATCCGCGCCTCGCGCACCCGTACCGCGATCTATCGCTATCCGGTGCATCGCCGTCCATCCGACCTGCCGTCGGACGGGCCGTGGCTGACACGCGCCGAGATCGCTGAATCCCCGATCATGCAAGGCAAGGAAATCGCCTGGCTGCGCAACCCGGCCGACCATTATTTCCTGCAGATCCAGGGGTCCGGGCGGCTGGTTCTGCGGGACGGGACGTCGTTGCGTCTTGGCTTCGACGGGCATAACGGGCAGCCCTTTCGTCCGGTGAGCGGCGAGATGGTCCGCCGCGACATATACGAGCCGCATCAGGTGTCGTCGCGGGTCATCCGCAGCTGGGTCGGCCGCAACCCCGACGAGGGGTTGGAGCTGCTCAACCACGATCCATCCTATGTCTTTTTCCGCGTGATCGAGAACCATGACGACATGGCGGGCCCGATCGGAGCGATGAATCGCCCGCTGACCGCCGGGCGCAGTCTCGCCATCGACCCGAGGCACGTGCCCCTCGGGGCACCCGTGTGGATCGAGAAGGACGGGGATCACGCCATGCGGCGGTTGTTCGTCGCACAGGATACAGGCGGCGTGATCAAGGGGCGGGGCCGCGCGGACATCTTCTTCGGCACCGGAGAGGCGGCCGGTCGGATGGCCGATACGGTCTCCGATACGGGGCGCATGGTGGTTCTGATGCCGATTGAGCGCGCCTATGCAATGCTGGGGCAGTGACTCGTGGCGCGCCGACGTTCCCCGCGCCGTTTGCGCCCGGATGAAGAGGCGCTCTGGGACCGTGTGGCGCGTAGCACGCGACCGTTGCGCGGCACGGATTCCGCGCCGGTGGCAGACCGCGCCGCACCCCCGTCCCGCGACAACGCGGACCCGGCACCGCCGCCCGGCCGCACCCACACATCCATCCGGCCCGAACCGGTGCAGCCGTTTCGCATCGGCGCGAAGGCGGCGGAACCGTCTGCGCAGCATGATCTCGCCGATCCGGTCGAGACCGCCCTGGCAGCGTCGGCATCGAAGGCCGATCGCAGGCTGAATCAGCGCCTTCGTCGCGGCAAGCTGGTGCCGGAGGCCCGGATCGACCTGCACGGCATGACGCTGGAGCAGGCGCATCCCGCCTTGATCGGGTTCATCCAGTCGGCGCAGGCGCGCGGACAGCGGCTTGTCCTTGTCATCACCGGCAAGGGGCGCCCGGATGAGGAGGTCGGTCCGATGCCGCGCCGCCGCGGGATTCTGCGCAATCAGGTTCCCGTCTGGCTGCGCATGACGCCGCTGGGACCGTTGGTGCACAAGGTGCAGACGGCGCACCAGCGCCATGGCGGGGCCGGAGCATATTATATCCATCTGCGTCGCAGCCGTTGACGCGCGCTGCGGGCGCGCGAATTCGTCCCATCACCCGGGCGGGCTCGAGCTTGCCCGCACCTGTCCGGTCTATGGCACGGCGCCGGATGCCGTCCTGTAAACAAGGCGATTGCCCCGCGTCCGCACCGAGCCGCACGGGTGGCGCAGCCGCGGCTTCAGAGGACGTAGCGGCTCAGATCTGCCGAGCGTGAAAGCTCACCGATATTGTTCTCCACGAAATCGGCGTCCACAGTTACGGTATCGCCGGCGCGGTCGGGGGCGATGAAGGACAGCTCCTCGAAGACGCGTTCCATCACCGTGTAGAGCCGGCGGGCGCCGATATTCTCAACCGCCTGATTGACCTCGGCGGCGATGCGGGCCAGGGCGGCGATGCCGTCATCCGTGAAGTTGACCGTGACCGACTCCGTGCCCATCAACGCCTGATACTGCAGCGTCAGCGCGTTGTCGGTCTCCGTCAGGATGCGGATGAAATCGCTCTCGGTCAGTGCGCGCAGCTCGACCCTGATCGGCAGCCGGCCCTGCAGTTCCGGCAGCAGATCCGAGGGTTTGGCAATGTGAAAGGCCCCCGAGGCGATGAAGAGGATGTGGTCCGTCTTTACCGGTCCGTACTTGGTCGAGACGGTGGTGCCCTCGATCAGCGGCAGAAGATCGCGCTGGACGCCCTCGCGGCTGACCTCGCCGCCGCGCGCGTCCTGGCGGGCGCAAACCTTGTCGATCTCGTCGATGAAGACGATGCCGTTCTCCTGCACCGAGTCCATCGCGCAGCGATTGACCGTTTCATCGTCGAGCAGCTTGTCCGCTTCCTCGGACAGCAGGATGTCGTGGCTTTCGGCGACTGTCATGCGTTTGCGCGTGGTGCGCCCGCCAAAGGCCTTGCCCAACAGGTCACCCAGATTCATCGCGCCGCCCTGCGGTGCGCCGGGGATTTCCATCATCGGCAGCGGATTCCCCGTATCGGCGAGGTCGAGTTCGATCTCCTTGTCATCGAGTTCGCCGGCGCGCAGCTTGCGGCGGAACATCTCCCGCGTCTGTTCGCGGGCATTTTCTCCGGCGATGGCCGCGATGACGCGCTCTTCGGCATTGGCCTTGGCCCGTGTCTGAACCTGTTCGCGCATCGCATCGCGGGTCATGGTGATGGCGCTGTCCACGAGGTCGCGAATGATCTGCTCGACATCGCGGCCGACATAGCCGACCTCGGTGAACTTCGTGGCCTCGACCTTGACGAAGGGGGCGTGCGCCAGCTTTGCCAGCCGGCGCGAGATTTCCGTCTTGCCTACCCCTGTCGGTCCGATCATCAGGATGTTCTTGGGATACACTTCCTCGCGCATCGCCGGCTCGAGCTGCTTGCGCCGCCAACGGTTGCGCAGGGCGACCGCGACGGCGCGCTTGGCGTCCTTCTGCCCGATGATGA
>CAZMBT010000198.1:0-4484 GCA_964564395.1 uncultured Alkalilacustris sp. | reverse complement strand
GGCCCACTAACATGCGACAGGCGTGCGCTGATTCTGACCGGAAACCTGGGCCGGATCCGGACCAGGACGAAGCGGCCATCGAGCGTCCGCCTTAGTCCGCTCAACCTGTCCAATTCGTGGCCGAGGGCACTCCAGATCGGGGGCCAATCGGGCACCGACTCAATCTCCGTGGCGTTGTCACGTCGAATTCTGGAAGCGCGCCAGCCGATGCGATCCGTGAAAGGCGACGATGCCAGGCTGCATACAAATGACTGATAATATATATTATGTTAACTACTTGGGTCGCGCGATGCCCGCGTCGTTGCGCGCATCACGTCCGTGGATGCGCGCCCCTTCACACCTTACCGGCGGCCAATATCGCTTCGGTGAACTCGGCGGTCAGATGCGCGACATCCTCGACCCCGACCGAGACGCGGAAGAAGCCTTCGGTGATCCCGAGCGCTTCGCGCGCCTCGGCGCTCAGACCGCGATGCGACGATGATGCCGGATGCGACAAGGTGGTCCCGATATCGCCCAGCGTCGGCGCAAACGGGATGCCCTGCGCCGCGCGCGTCAGCGCGTTGGCGGCCTCGCGGCCGCCCTCGAGCTCGAAGCTGACCATGTTGCCGCCGCGGCTGCCCAGAAGTGCGGCGGCGCGGTTGTGGTCCGGATGGTCCGGGCGCAGCGGATACAGCACGCGCCGAACCCCCGGCAGCGCCGCAATGTGATCGGCCAGTGTGGCGGCGTTCTCCTCGGCGCGGTCATAGCGCAGCGCAAAGGTCTGCAGGCCACGCTCGGCCAGCCAGCAATCAAACGGGCTCGGCGACAGCCCGGTGGTGACCGCGAAGTCGTAGAGCGCCTTGCGATGCGCCGGATCGCGCGCCGTTACGTAGCCCAGCGTCGCATCGGAATGCCCGGCCATCAGCTTGGTGACGGAGTGCAGGACGATATCGGCACCCTGCGCCAGCGGCCGGTATGCGCGCGGCGTGGTGAAGGTATTGTCCACGGCCAGCAGGATCCCGCGTTCACGACACAGCCGCGACAGGGCCTCCATGTCGGCGATGCGCAGCGTCGGGTTCGAAACCACCTCGACCAGCACGAGCCGAGTCTGCGGGCGCAGCGCCCGCGCGAAGGCGGCCGCATCCGTGGGATCGGCCAGCGTCGTCTCGATGCCCAGCCGCGGCAGATCCTCGCGCATCAGCCGCAGCGACCGGCCATAAAGCTGATCGCCTCCAACCACATGGTCGCCATTCTTCAGAAGGCCCAGCAAGACCGCGGTCACCGCGGCCATGCCCGACCCCGTGACGAGCCCGCCTTCTGCGCCCTCCAGGCTGTCGATCCACCGCGCGAGCACATCGGCATTCGGATGGCCCTCGCGGGCATAGGTGTAGCCCGCCGCGCCGCCTTCATACTGCGCATCGAGCGCGTCGGGATCGCGGCTGGCATAGACGACCGACGGCTGGATCGGCGTTCCGACCGGCCGGCTGGCGCTGTCGGGCCACGGCACCCGGCGGCCGGCAATATGCTGTTTGTCTGACATCGGCTGCTTCCTCTTCCGGACCGCCGCGCGGCGCACTCAGGGCGTGGCGACTTCGCGTGTTGCCTCAGGCATGGCCGCCAAGGCATTGATATAAAACAATACTACGACCTTGTCATACAGGGAGCAAAGTCGCGCGAAAGCGGCGCATGTTCTCGCGGTAATGCTCTGCCGAGGCCCGCAGCCGGGCGATGGCAGCCGCATCGAGCTGCCGGACCACCTTGCCCGGCGCCCCCATGACCAGCGCGCCATCAGGGATCTGCTTGCCCTCGGTGATCAGCGCGCCCGCCCCGATCAGACACCCCTGCCCGATCACCGCGCCGTTCAGCACCGTCGCGCCCATGCCGACCAGACTGCCGTCGCCGATGCTGCAGCCATGCAGCATCACCTTGTGGCCGATGGTGCATTCGGCACCGATACGCAGCGGATACCCCATATCGGTGTGCAGCACGCAGTTTTCCTGAATGTTGCTGCCGGTGCCGATGCGGATTTCCTCATTGTCGCCGCGCAGTGTCGCCCCGAACCACACCGACGCGCCGGGCTCGAGCACGACGCGGCCGATGACATTGGCATCCGGCGCGACCCAGAAATCCCCGTCGGCGGGCATCTCGGGGGCGTGGCCATCCAGCTGATAGAGCGTCATGCCGTTTCCTCATATTGCCGTGCCAGCAGACGCACGTGATCGCTCAGCCCCGGCCGGCGCGTGCGGCGCAGCCGTTCCGCTGTCACGATGCAGCGCAGATCCGCCTCGGTCGCATCGATATCGTTGTTGATCAGCACGTAATCATACTCGGCCCAATGACTGATCTCGTCGCGGCTCTTGGCCATGCGGCGGGCGATCACATCCTCGCTGTCCTGCCCGCGCGCGCGCAGGCGCCGGGCGAGTTCGGTCATCGAGGGAGGCAGCACGAAGACGGAGATCACGTCGCTGGCCAGGGTTGAATTGCGGATCAGCTGCCCGCCCTGCCAGTCGATATCGAACAGCGTATCGTGGCCCTGCCCCAGCGCCGCCTCGACCGGCGCCTTGGGCGTGCCATAGAGATTGCCGAACACTTCGGCGTGTTCCAGCATCTCGCCATCGGCGACCATGCGGCGGAATTCGTCATGGCTGCGAAAATGATACTCGCGCCCGTCAATCTCGCCGGGGCGCGGCGGCCGCGTCGTGGCCGAGACGGAAAAGCGGATCTGCGGATCCCAGCGCATCAACCGTTGCGCGAGCGTGGATTTACCTGCCCCCGAGGGCGAGGACAGGATGATGAGTAGCCCGCGCCGGGGTGTCATGGCCGCCTTGCTCCCAGATCTGCCGCTGCGCGCATCTGATCGATCCACACCGCAAGGTCAAGCCCGCGGGGCGCCTGGCGGCGGCGTTAACCCTGAGATCCGAATTCGCTACGCAATCGCGCAAAATCCCGCATATTAAGATTTGCGCAAGGATCGTGCAGATAGGGTTAAGCGAACCCCGCCCCGCGGCCGCGAAACGGCGGCATACGGGCTGCACCCATGCGCATCGATCGGGACTGAGGGGGTTGGCATGACTGTGCACTCGGGATTTGGCGGCAGACTCCTGTCGTTCGGGCGCAAACCGGTGGGGGGAAAGGCATCCGTGGCATCTTCGATCAGTAGCCTGCGCGCCTACTGGGATGCGCTGCACGACGCCGCCGGCGGCGCGGTGCCGATGCGCAGCGACGTCGATCCGCGCGGCTTCGGCCGGGCGCTGAAGGACAGCTTCCTGCTCGAACGCATCGCCCCGACCCATGCACGGCTGCGTGTCGCCGGGCAGAATCTGAACGCGTTGATGGGCATGGAGGTGCGCGGCATGCCGTTGAGCGCGCTGATCGCGCCGCCGTCCCGCGCCAACTTCGGCGCCGTGCTGCAGGAGATGTTCGACACCCCGTGCATCGCGGAACTGACCTTGCGCCCGGTGCGGCGCGGCACGCCGCCGGGAACCCGGGCGCGAATGCTGCTGCTGCCATTGCGCGACGGCCAGGGCCGGGTCAGTCGGGCGATCGGTGCGCTGGCCTGCCCGGCCACGCCGGCGCCCCCGCCGCAACGCTTCGTGATCGACGCGCAGGTGCTGACACGTTGCGCGGAACCGGCCGCCGCGCCGCACGCCCCGGAACCGGCGCCCGGGCTGAGCGAGCCCCCGGCCGCGGACTTCATCCCGCCCCCGGCTCAGCGCCCCGAAGGCCCATCACGGCGCCGGCCGCATCTGCGGCTCGTCAAATCCGACGACGACTGATCCGGCTCAGACCGCGTGGGCGCTGATCTGGCTGCGCCGATCCGACAGCTCTTCGGCGACTAGAAAGGCCAGTTCCAGCGCCTGGGTCGCGTTCAGACGCGGATCACAGACCGTGTGATAACGCGCTGAAAGATCGGCGTCATTGAGCGCGCGCACCCCGCCGGTGCATTCCGTGACATCCTTGCCGGTCATCTCGAAATGCACGCCGCCCGGGATCGAGCGCTCGGCCTTGTGCACCGCAAAGAACTCGCGCACCTCGCGCAGCACCGCCTCGAAGGGGCGGGTCTTGAAGCCGGTCGCCGACTTGACGGTATTGCCGTGCATCGGATCGCAGCACCAGACCACATCGGCGCCCTCCTCGCGCACGGCGCGGATCAGACGCGGCAGATGCTCGGACACGGCGCCGGCGCCGAAGCGCGTGATCAGCGTGAGGCGCCCGGACTCGTTGTGCGGGTTGAGCCGCGCGATCAGGGTCTTGAGGTCGTCCGCACTCAGGCTCGGGCCGCATTTCAACCCGATGGGGTTCTGAACCCCGCGGCAGAACTCCACATGCGCCCCGTCGGGCTGGCGCGTGCGGTCGCCGATCCACAGCATGTGCCCCGATCCCGCGACCGGCTTGCCCGAGGTCGAATCGGTGCGGCACAGCGCTTCCTCGTATTCCAGCAGCAAGGCTTCGTGGCTGGTGTAGAAATCGACCCGCGACAGCGCCTCGCTGGTGTCGGCATTCAC
>CAZMBT010000197.1:0-4492 GCA_964564395.1 uncultured Alkalilacustris sp. | reverse complement strand
AATGAAGCAGACATATGCAGCCGTCGCGGTTGGGGCGCTGGTCGCGGCCCCGGCACTGGCCGCCGAAAACCGCATCGACCTGATCCGCCCCGACGCGCCCGAGCTGGCCGCGCATGGCGCCCATCCGGTCGGCGTGCGTCAGATGCGCTTCACCGACCCCGACCGCATCGACATCGTCAATGTCACCGAAACGCAGGAACCCTTGTACGACCGCGACATCACTGCGGAAATCTGGTACCCGGCGGCAGAGGGCACGGCCCCGGGCGGCACCTATACCGCGCGGCTGCGCGACGGGCAGACCGAGGTCACGTTGCAAGGCCGGGCGGCCCGCGACGCGACTCCGGCGGCACAGGGGCAGTTCCCGCTGGTCGTGATCAGCCATGGCTACCCCGGCAACCGCTTCCTGCTCAGCCATCTGGGCGAGAATCTCGCCTCCAAGGGCTATGTCGCCCTGGCGCTGGACCACCCGGACAGCACCTATGCCGACCAGGGAGCGTTCGGATCGACGCTTTACAACCGCGCGCTGGATCAGCGCTTTGCGATCGACGCGATGGCCACGCTCGATGACACCGCCCCCGCGCTGGCCGGGATCACCGATACCGACACGGTCGCGGTGCTGGGGTATTCGATGGGCGGCTACGGCGCGCTGGTTCTGGGCGGCGCAGGCGTCACCGAGGCCAGCACCGAATACGAGTGGGGCACACCCAACGGGCTGCTGCGGCGCCACATGGCCGGCAGCGACAGTCACGAAGCCCTGATCGACCCGCGCGTAAAGGCCCTGATTGCCATCGGCCCCTGGGGCTACAACACCGGCTTTTGGGACGCGGAGGGGCTGGACGGGCTGCGCGTGCCGACGCTGATGATGGCGGGGTCCGCCGATGATGTGTCGCAGTATCCCGCGATCCGCGCCATTTTCGAGCAGGCCCGGGGCACGACCCGCCACCTGCTGACCTTCGAGGGCGCCAATCACAACGCCGCCGCCCCGATCCCGGCCCCGTCGGAAAGCTGGGCCGAGGTGGACACGCTCGATTTCGCTCCCTTCGAGCATTACGCCGACGCGGTCTGGGACAGCGTGCGCATGAACAATATCGCGCAGCATTTCGCGACCGCGTTTCTGGATCTGCATCTGAAGGGCGATCGCGACAAGGCGCGCTATCTCGACCTGATCGAACGCGCCGCGGAGGGGGTCCACGATCTCGGCGAGGATGGAACCCCGGGCGACGATCACAGCTACTGGGCGGGGTTTGCCCCGCGCACCGCCAAGGCGCTGCGCTTCGAGACCCTGCAGGCGGACTGACCGCCAACGCCGCGCCGCGCCGTCGCACCTTCGCGTGATCGCGGGTTGCCGTGCGGGCGCGCATTGCGCAGTGTCGCATCGCCAACTGTCGGGGAGAGGGCGCCATGACCGGGTCGGGCTGGCTGACGCGCGTGATCGAGATCGCAGCGCTGGGTTTCATCGCGGCGATCGGGGTCGCCTTTCTGGTGCTGGCCGTCCTGTTCGTGATCGACCGCTGTCAGGTCGGCGACGCGATCCGGCGCAATTATCCGGTCATCGGGCGCTTTCGCGGGCTTTTCACCACGCTCGGGGAATTCTTCCGGCAGTATTTCTTCGCGATGGACCGCGAAGAGCTGCCCTTCAACCGTGCACAGCGCGACTGGGTGTCCCGCGCGAGCGAGGGCAAGGGCAACACCGTCGCCTTCGGATCCACCCGCAATACCAACGTCGTCGGCACGCCGATCTTCGTGAATGCCGCCTACCCGCCGCTCGACGATCAGGTGCCGGGCACCGCCCCGCTGCTGATCGGGCCGACAGCGCGCGCGCCCTATCCGGCGCGTTCGGTCATCAACATCTCGGGGATGAGCTATGGCGCGATTTCCCGCCCGGCCGTCGAGGCACTGTCGCGCGGCGCGGCCGAGGCGGGGGTGTGGCTCAACACCGGCGAGGGCGGCCTGTCGCCCTATCACCTGTCCGGCGGCTGCGATCTGGTGTTCCAGATCGGCACCGCGAAATACGGCGTGCGCGACGCGCAGGGCAATCTGTGCGACGACCGGCTGCGCGAGATCGCCGCGCATCCGCAGCTGCGCATGTTCGAGATCAAGCTCGCGCAGGGGGCCAAGCCCGGCAAGGGCGGCATCCTGCCCGGCGGCAAGGTCACGCCCGAGATCGCCGCCATCCGCGGCATCCCCGAGGGGCGCGACAGCATCTCGCCCAACCGCCACCCCGAGATCGGCGATGACACGCAGCTTCTGGACATGATCGCGCATGTCCGCAAGGTCACCGGCAAGCCTGTCGGCTTCAAGACGGTCTTCGGCACCGAGGCCAGCTTCGAGGCGCTGTTTCGCGCGATCACGGCGCGCGGCGACGACGCCGCGCCGGATTTCATCACCCTCGATGGCGGCGAAGGCGGCACCGGGGCGGCCCCGATGCCGCTGATGGACCTTGTCGGCGTGTCGATACGCGAGGCGCTGCCGCAGGTGGCGGACATGCTGCAGGCCTTCGGCCTGAGGGGCCGGGTGCGCCTGATCGCCAGCGGCAAGCTGGTCAATCCCGGCGACGTGGCCTGGGCGCTCGCAGCGGGCGCGGATTTCGTCACCAATGCGCGCGGATTCATGTTCGCGCTGGGCTGCATCCAGGCGCTGAAATGCAACCGCAACACCTGCCCGACCGGTATCACCACGCATGATCCGCAGCTGCAGCGCGGGCTGGTCCCGGATGAGAAGTACCGCCGCGTCGCCGCCTATGCGCGCTGCATTCAGCAGGAGGTGGAAATCATCGCGCATTCCGTCGGCGCCAGCGAACCCCGCGCGATACGGCGCGCCAATGTGCGCATCATGGGCGACGACGGCCGATCGGTGCCGATGGACCGGCTCTGATCCGGCGCCGGGGCGGGAAAACTTCGCCGCATCGCCCTTGAAAGCCGCTGGCGGGCTGCGTATCTTTGCCGTGTCTCGCAAGGGACTATGGCGATAAACGCGCACGGAATAAGCGGTTCGGACCCGGGGGCGGTACCCGGCGGCTCCACCAAAAGCCCGCATTGGCGGACCATGGGGCCGAAACAGGATCGACGAACGTGTAAAGGTGTAGCTTTCGCCCGGTGAGCCACCACCGTTATCGGTGCAAAAAGTACAGTTGCCAATGACAACCGTGCTCCGGTCGCCGTTGCTGCGTAAGCGGTAACAAGACCGAAACTGAAGTCCAGCCGTCTAGCAACGGCCTGGCGGGGTTCGCAGGCACCTGGCAACAGAAGCCTGCACTTTCCCTCCCCTTTTCGTGCGAACCCCGATCGCGTTGCGGCGCGGGCAGGTGCCACGCACCCTTTCCTTCACGGACGAATCCCTTATGCTGACAGACGGCAAAAGGAAGGCTTCGCGATGTCCCGCTCTATCGATTACGGCAACCTGATGCATGACGCCATGCGCAGCCTGATCCGCAAGGTGCTCGAGGATGTGGCAGCCGACGGCCTGCCCGGCGAGCATCATTTCTACATCACGATGAACACGCGCCACCCCGATGTGCGCATGGCCGACTGGCTGCTGGAGCGCTATCCCGACGAGATCACGATCGTCATCCAGCACTGGTTCGAGAACCTCGTCGTGGATGAGGACGGATTTTCCATCACGCTCAACTTCGGTGACCAGCCCGAGCCGCTCTATGTTCCCTTCGACGCGATCTCGACCTTCGTTGACCCCTCGGTGGAGTTCGGGCTGCGCTTCGAGACGCAAGCCAGCGCCGAGGCCGACGCCGAGGACGCCCCGATGCATGAGGATGACGGCGAGGACGCCGAGGGCGACACCCAGCGCGAGGCCGAGGTCGTCAGCCTCGACAAGTTCCGCAAGTAGTCGGCGCGCGCATTGACCTCGCCCGTCATGGCGGTATGACACCATCGCCACATCGAGGAGTCCCGCATGACCGATACCCGCACCGAAACCGACAGCTTCGGCCCGCTCGAAGTCCCCGCGGACCGCTACTGGGGCGCGCAGACGCAGCGGTCGATCCACAATTTCCCCATCGGGTGGGAACGCCAGCCGGTTGCCATCGTGCGCGCCCTCGGCGCAATCAAGAAGGCCTGCGCCGAGGTTAATGTCGAAATGGGCGCGCTGGACAGGCGGCGCGGCGACGCCATCGCGGCCGCTGCGCAGGAGGTGTTCGACGGCAGGCTCGACGATCACTTCCCGCTCGTGGTGTGGCAGACCGGCTCGGGCACGCAATCGAACATGAACGCCAATGAGGTGATCGCCAACCGCGCCATCGAGATGCTGGGCGGCGAGATCGGCTCGAAGGACCCGGTGCACCCGAACGATCATTGCAACATGGGGCAGAGTTCCAACGACACTTTCCCCACGGCGATGCATATCGCCGCCGCGATGACGGCGCGCGACATTCTGCTGCCCGGGCTGGAGCGGCTGCATGCGGCGCTGCACGCCAAGGCCGAGGCGTTCGAGGGCATCATCAAGATCGGCCGCACCCACACCCAGGACGCGACGCCGCTGA
>CAZMBT010000196.1:0-4517 GCA_964564395.1 uncultured Alkalilacustris sp. | reverse complement strand
CTGGCGGCGCGGCTGGTGGCCGATGGCAAGGTGCGCCTCAACAGCGCGCGCGTTGTCAAGCCGGCGCACCCCGTCGGGCCGGGGGACACGCTGACCGTTGTAATGGGGCGCGGCGTGCGGGTGGTGCGGGTGAGCGCGCTGGGCACACGGCGTGGTCCGGCCAGCGAGGCGCAGCTGCTTTACGAGGAAATCGAAGCCGCCGCACCGCCCGACACTTCGGCCGGCACCCCGCGCGCCGCGCCGGGCGGACGGCCGACGGGGCGCGATCGCCGCATCCTGGATCAAACCCGTGCGCGGTGGCTTGATAGTTCCGGGCGCGTGGATTAGTTGCCGGTCTACTCCGTTTTTCCGAGAGGCTTCGCATGACCTATGTGGTGACCGACAACTGTATCGCCTGCAAATACACCGACTGCGTGGAGGTCTGTCCCGTCGACTGCTTCTACGAGGGCGAGACCATGCTTGTCATTCATCCCGACGAGTGCATCGATTGCGGCGTCTGCGAGCCGGAGTGCCCTGCGGATGCCATCCGCCCCGACACCGAGCCGGAGATGGAGGACTGGGTCGAGTTCAACCGGAAATACTCGGAAATGTGGCCGGTGATCATCACCAAGAAAGACCCGATGCCCGATGCGGACGAACGCGACGGTGAGGACGGCAAGCTGGACAAATACTTCAGCGAGGCCCCCGGCGAGGGCGGTTGACCCGCGGCGTTATGTCGAAAGCCGCCAGGCGCGCAGCACGCCCTGAGCATTCCCCCGCATGCGGGGTTGCGGGGCCTTTGAATCGCTAGCGTTTTATGCTATATACGGCGTGTAAAGAAAACATAACCGGAAACTCATCCCCAGGACTGCCATCCTGACGGGGGATTTGTGGCGCCGGGAGCGCGGCTTGGCCGTGACGCCCGGGGCGCCGGGTGCCGTCTGTAAGGAACCTACCTGATGACCAAGACCAAGAAGGCCGAATTCCGCCCTGACGACTTTGTCGTATACCCCGCGCATGGCGTGGGCAAGATCCTGTCCATCGAGGAGCAGGAAATCGCCGGGCTGCAGCTGGAGCTGTTCGTCATCTCCTTCGAGAAGGACAAGATGACGCTGCGCGTGCCCACGGCGAAAGCCGCCGAGGTCGGCATGCGCTCGCTGTCGACGCCCGAGATGGTCGCGCGTGCGCTTCAGATGCTCAAGGGCAAGGCCAAGGTCAAGCGTGCGATGTGGTCGCGCCGTGCCCAGGAATACGAACAGAAGATCAACTCGGGCGATCTGCTGGCCATCGCCGAGGTGGTGCGCGACCTGCACCGCACCGATGAGCAGCGCGAACAGAGCTATTCGGAGCGTCAGCTCTATGAGGCCGCGCTGGAGCGGCTGACGCGTGAGGTCGCCGCGGTCAGCGGCACCGATGAAGCCGGCGCCCAGCGTCAGGTGGATGAGGTCCTCCTGAGCCGAGCGGCCTGAGCGGACACGACAACGACGGGCGTCCTGCCGAGGCTGCGGTTCCTGTGACCGCAGCCTTGCTCGTTTGTCCGGGGGCGGCGCGCCCCGGCGACGGGCGGCAATGGCGGCTCCGGGTGTGGCGTGGTTGAAGCCCTCAAGCATGGCGCGTTCGATCCGGATGGTTCTTGTCCGTCGCGTGGGCAAACAGCCGTGCGAGGGAACGCATGCCGGGGCCGCAAGCGTCGCGGGCGGTGACCGCGTTCGCGCCGACGCGACATAGGCGCTAATCCATGAGACCGGCGCGGGTCGCGGCGCGGCGCACCGCCTCCGCGATCGCTTCGGGATTGCCGTGATGGGGCATATGCCCCATTCCGTCGAGCAGTGTGAGCGAGGCATCCGCGACCTCGGCGGCGAGCTGTACGGCATGAATGTCGGGCGGCACGATCCGGTCCTGCGTGCCATGCACGATCTCCAGCGGCACCGACAGCCGCCCGTAATGCGGCGCCATATGCGCCAGCTGATCGTTGAGCGCGCGAATCTGGCGCGCATTGGCGCGCAATGTCTCGCGCCGCAGTGTCAGCCCGGCCCCGATATGCTCCAGATACCCGTCCGGGGCGCTCTGCGGGCGGAAGATACTGTTCACGAAACTGTCGGGCGGACCGTGCGGCGCGAACGCTGCCGCCAGCGGCGTGAGCAGATGCGTGCCCAGCCGACCCGTCGTGATGTCGTACCAGACGCCCAGCCCGCCGGGCCACGGATGCGTCGCCCCCGACACGATGGTCAGCGCAGCCAGGTCGTCCGGCGCGCGCAGCGCCCATCCCATCGCCACCGCCCCGCCATAGCTGTGCCCCAGCACGACGGGATCGCGGACATCCAGCGCCCGCGCCGCCGCGATCATCACATCGGCCTGGACCATCGGGCTGCTGTCGTTTGGCCCGATATCATCGGTATGACCGAAGCCGGGCCGATCCAGCGCGATGACGCGGAAATCCTCGGCCAGCAGCGGGGTCAGCGCCATGGTGAAATCGCGCAGATTGCCGCTGGCGCCGTGCAGCAGCACCACATCCGGGCCGTCCCCCTCCACCAGCGCATGCACCTGTGTGCCATCATCGAGGGTGAGCAGAGCGCCGACCGGCGGCCAGCGGTCCTCGGCGCGGGCCTCGCGGCGCTCGGCGCGGTTGTCCACCAGTGCGGCGCAGCCTGCCAGCACACCGGCAAGCACCAGAGCGAGCAGCAGGTTAGCGGCCAATCTGGGCGACATCGAACGGGGTGCTCTGGTAGATTTCGTTGATCCAGTTGCCATAGAGCAGATGCGCATGGCTTCGCCACCGGTTGAGCGGCGGCATCGTCGGATCGTCATCGGGAAAGTAGTTCACCGGCAAGCGCGCCGGCACACCGGCGGCGAGGTCGCGCTCATACTCCTCGCGCAACGTGTGGCTGTCGTATTCCAGATGGTTCAGGATGTAGAGCGCGCGGTGCTGCGGGTCTTCCAGCAGACAGGGGCCGACATGCGCGCTGCCCAGCAGCGTCGTCAGCGCGGGTATCGCATCGATCTCGGCCTGGCGCATCTCGGTCCAGCGACTGACCGGGATCAGGCACTCATCCGAAAAGCCGCGCAGATAAGGCGATCCCGGCGCCATGTTGCGGTGTCGGAAACAGCCGAAGGCCTTCTCGCCCAGGGGATGCTTCTGCACACCGTGGAAATAATGTGCCATCGCCATGCCGCCCCAGCAGACACCGAAGGTGGCGTGCACATTGGTCTGTGTCCACTCGAAAACCTCGCGCAGCTCGTCCCAGTAGGTCACAGCCTCGAAATCCAGATGCTCGATCGGTGCGCCGGTGATGATGAGGCCGTCGAACTTTTCGGCGCGCGCTTCGCGGAAGGGGCGATAGAAATGCTCCATATGCGCGGCGGAGGTATTGCGCGTGCGGTGCTCGCTCATGCGGATCAGGTGAAAGTCGATCTGCAGCGGCGTCGCGCCGACGAGCCGGGCGAACTGGGTCTCGGTCTCGATCTTCTTCGGCATCAGGTTGAGCAACGCAATGCGCAGCGGGCGGATATCCTGGCGCGCGGCGCGCAGGCTCGATTGCACCATCACGCCTTCGCGCGACAGAACATCATGCGCCGGCAGGTCGGACGGGATCGTTATCGGCATCAGGCGGATCGGGCTCCGGGTTGCGAACCCTCTATCTAGACGTGTGGGCGCGGGGGCTCAATACTGGCCTGCGCCGCGATGGCGTCACCGATCAGCGCCTCGAAATCCGCGGCGCTGCGGATGCCTGCCACATCGCTCGCGTGGATGCGGATCCCCCAGTTGCGCGCCATGGCACGGTAGCGCGGCGCGCGATGCGCCAGCGCGCGGGCGTAGACATGGCGCACGAAGGCATCGGGATCGACCTCGGATTCGGCCAGACCGGTCTCGTCGAGATAGGTCCGCCATTCGGCGCGCAGGAAGTCGGGCTGGTAATACATCGGCTTGGGGGCGCGGTCGAAGCGGCGGATCAGTTCCTCGGTGTGATCCGGGGACCCTTCGATCCACACCAGCAGCATCTGCGCCGACAGATGCCGCAGGAGCGGGTCCTGCGGGTCATCGGGGGTGACCACTTCGCAGATCGAGCCGCCGGTGTCGCACACGAAGTTGGGATAGCCGTAGAGCTTGCGCGCCCGCTCGATGAAGGCCGGCGCATCGTTGAGCGCGGCGATTTCCGCAATGCGGTGCTGTTCCTGGCGCGCCATGTATTCCTCGAAGGGCAGGCCGCCCTTCGCCGGATCGCCCGGCTTGCCCAGATAGGTCGACAGCGGCGCGAGGTTGTCGAAGGTGATGTTCGACTCGATCTTGACCGAGTCGCTGAGCAGCAGCTCGCGCAACAGCGGGACCTTCATCGCCTCGCGCTTGAAGTTGTCGGCGATATGCTCGCCCATGTAGCGGGTGCCGATGCGGTAATCGACCGAGTAATGGAACCAGCCGCCATTGCGGCGCAGCGTGTCCGACACATGCGTCTTGCCCAGCCCCGACATGCCGAACAGTGCGACGCGCTTTTCGGACGCTGCGTGCCAGTCCTGCGCCGTGGGATAGATCATGCCCGCCT
>CAZMBT010000195.1:0-4529 GCA_964564395.1 uncultured Alkalilacustris sp. | reverse complement strand
AGGAAGACAAGGAACAGGTCTTCGATGCGGCCGACACCCTGATGCTGGGGCTGGCGGCGATGACGGGGATGATCGCCGATACGCGCCCGAACCGCGCCGCGCTGGAAGCCGCGGCGGCGAGCGGTTTTTCGACCGCGACGGATCTCGCCGACTGGCTGGTACGCGCGTTGGGTCTGCCGTTCCGGCAGGCGCATCATGTCACCGGCACGCTGGTGCGCATGGCCGAGGAGCGCGGGGTGGATCTGCCCGATCTGACGCTTGACGACATGCGGGCCGTGCATTCCGATATCACCGAGGATGTCTTCGGCGTTCTTGGGGTGCACAATTCGGTGGCAAGCCGGACCAGCCTGGGCGGTACCGCGCCCGAGCAGGTACGCCGTCAGATCGCACAGTGGAAGGAGCGTCTGGAATGAAGCCTGCATCCGCCGCGCTTGCTGCGCTGCTCGTACTCGCGGCATGCGGGGCTGACGGGCCGCCGCAGCCGCCCGACACGGCCGAGCGCAGCGGGCCGCAGCTCACCATCTCGGGTCAGGCGCGATTCGGGGTGTCGAGGGGGTTGTGATGTCGCCGCTGCGGGCGCTCTATCTGTTGCTGGCCCTGTGGGGCACCATCCATCCGATGTATTACTTCATCGGCTGGTTCAATGCCAATGAATGGTCGCTGATGGCGATGGTCGATGCGTGGCACGCGAACCTCGCCACCTCGGGCCTGGTTTGGGACCTGACCGTCGCGGCCACGGCTCTGACCGTCTGGATCCTCGCCGAAACCTGGGTGCGGCGGAACTGGATCGCGCTGATCGCGATCCCGGCCACCTTCGGAATCGGCGTCTCCTGCGGTCTGCCGCTGTATCTGTTTCTCAGAAGCCGGCCGGTGCGGTAGGGGGCAATTCTCCGCGCAGCCCTGCGGGCGCGCGCAACCGCGCCGGGCGAGTTGTCGAAAGGGCCGTGCGCTGGCACGGCCCCATGTGTGATGTGCTGTCTTGGAGTGCGCGCTCCCGCGCGGCGGGCCGAGCTTATCCCTTGATCAACCCCATGCTCTCGAGCTTGAGCAGCACCTGCTGTGCGCAGTAATCCACATCGGTGGTTTCGGTGTCGATGCGCAGTTCGGGCTCGGCGGGATCCTCATAGGGGTCCGAAATGCCGGTGAACTCCTTGATCTTGCCTTCCCGCGCAAGCTTGTAGAGCCCCTTGCGATCACGGCGTTCGCACTCCTCCAGCGACGTCGCGACATGGACTTCGACAAAGGCGCCATAGTCTTCGATCATCTCGCGCACCGAGCGCCGGGTGGCGCTGTAGGGCGCGATCGGCGCGCACAGCGCGATGCCGCCATTCTTGGTGATCTCGGAGGCGACATAGCCGATGCGGCGGATGTTGATATCGCGGTGTTCCTTGGAAAAGCCGAGCTCCGACGACAGGTGCTTGCGCACCACGTCCCCGTCGAGCAGCGTCACGGGCCGCCCGCCCATCTCCATGAGCTTGACCATCAGGGCGTTCGCGATGGTGGATTTGCCCGAACCCGACAGCCCGGTGAAGAAGACGGTGAACCCCTGCTGCGCGCGCGGCGGCGAGGTGCGGCGCAGCTCCTTTACCACTTCGGGGAAGGAAAACCAGTCGGGAATCTCGATCCCCTCGCGCAGGCGCCGGCGCAGCTCGGTGCCCGAGATGTTGAGCACGGTCACGCCTTCCTCGATCTCGTCGGCGGGTTCGTACTGCGCGCGTTCCTGCACATAGACCATGTGCTTGAAGTCCATCATTTCGATGCCGACTTCCTCGGCATGCGCGCGGACCATTTCCTGCGCGTCATAGGGGCCGTAGAAATCCTCGCCGGCGCTGTTCTTGCCCGGCCCGGCATGGTCGCGCCCCACGATCATGTGCGTGCAGCCATGATTGCGCCGGATCAGTGCGTGCCACAGCGCCTCGCGCGGTCCCGCCATGCGCATCGCGAGGTTGAGCAGCGACAGATGCGTGGTCGCGGAGGGGTACTTGTCCAGAACCGCCTCGTAGCAGCGCACACGGGTGAAGTGGTCCACGTCGCCGGGCTTGGTCATGCCCACGACCGGATGGATGAGAAGGTTTGCCTGCGCCTCCTTGGCGGCGCGGAAGGTCAGTTCCTGATGCGCACGGTGCAGCGGGTTGCGGGTCTGGAAGGCGACGATGCGCCGCCAGCCCATCTTGCGAAAGAAGGCGCGCAGCTCGTTGGGGGTGTCACGGCGGGCGCGGAAATCGTAGTGAATGGGCGGCTGGATGCCGGTGACAGGCCCGCCGAGATAGACCGGTCCGGCGGTGTCGTGCAGGTAATGCACCGCCGGATGGGCGAGGTCATCCGCGCCAAAGACCTTTTCGGCCTCGCGGGTCTTGTCGGGGCGCCACTTGTCGGTCACCGACATGATCGCGAGGATCACGCCTTCGGCGTCGCGCAGCGCGATATCCTGCCCCGGGGTCACGCCGTCGGCGAAGCTCTCGGAAACGTCGAGCGTCACCGGCATCGGCCAGAGGGTGCCGTTCTGAAGCCGCATCTTCTCGACAACGCTGTCGTAATCCGCCTCGCCGAGAAACCCCTTGAGCGGGTTGAAGCCGCCGTTCATGAGCAGTTCCAGATCGCATATCTGACGCTGCGTCAGGTCCCAGGACGGCAACTCGCCCGCCTCGGCGCGCAGTTTCTGCGCGCTTTCGTAGGAAACGAACAACTCGGGGATCGGGGCGGTATTCGGGCTTGTCATGATCATGTCTCTTGCTGCTGGGGCGGCCGGCTGTCGCGTCGTGCGCGACGCCTGCGTTAGCGCGTGCCTCGCCGGGCTTCAACTGCCGCGCAGGGGGCGGCGGGGCGGCGCGTGTCTCAAATGCCGCATACACGCCCGGCCTTGCGGTGCGGTTTCACGCCGGATCACTTGAACGGGAGGTGATTGGGCCCGTGATCAGGACTTGCGGCCCAGGCAGCGCTTCAGGACGCGGGCGATCGTGCGCCAGATGATCCAGAGATCGCCAAGCACCGTGCGCTTGCGCTGCCAAAGCAGATCGAGCTTGGCCTTGCGAGGCACGCAGACATCCATGTAGACGCGATCCGTCTCTTCGGGGGTCCGGCATTTGTGCAGCAGCCCCTCCTCGCGCGGATGGAACACAAGCGTGGCCAGCCCGGTCACGCCGGGGCGGCTGCGCAACACGCGCGCATAGAGATCGGGGCACCGCTCGACATACATCGGCTCGGGCGGGCGGGGGCCCACAAAGCTCATGTCGCCCTTCAGGATATTGAATATCTGAGGCAGTTCGTCCATGCGGCTGCGTCGCAGGAACCGACCGTACCGAGTCACCTGGTGCAGACGGTCGCCTCCCAGAACGCCCTTGCCGCGCGTGGCGACCTTCATGCTGCGCAGCTTGTAAAGGCAGAACCGTTCACCCGGCGACTTCATCCGTTCGCTCTTGTGCAGGATCGGCCGCCCGTCGAAGATCAGCACGCCGAGCCCGAATATCGCGCAGGCCGGAAGCACGACAGGCAAAAGGAGCAAGGCGAACACGATGTCAAAAGCGCGTTGCGTATCCAGAAAGCGAGCTGGGGGCGCTTGGCGCACGCGCTCCACATCCCAGTCCAGTCTTTCTTCGTGATGCACCAAGACGATTTCCCGCGATGCTTCTATTCGGCAATGACGGCAATTTGATTAATCAGCCCCCCCTCCCCGCATAGCGCAAGGCGCACCACGATTCCATATCTGATTATCGCAGTGGTAAGGTTCCGCCGAGGCGCGTCAACGCCTGCGGCGGCATGGCAACAGACCCCGGCTGCTGGCCTGTTGGGCTCGGGGGGTCAGGCGTCGAGATTGGCCACGCTGAGGGCGTTCTTCTGGATGAAGGCGCGGCGCGGTTCCACAAGGTCGCCCATGAGTTTCGTGAACAGGTCCTCCGCCTCGGCCAGATCCTGAACCCGGACCTGCAGCAGCGTGCGCGCCTCGGGGTCCAGCGTGGTTTCCCAGAGCTGGTCGGGGTTCATCTCGCCCAGACCCTTGTAGCGTTGCAGCGACAACCCCTTCTCGCCTTCCTCGAGGATCGCGTCCAGCAATTCGACCGGCCCATGGACGAGTTGTTCGCGATCCTTGCGCACCAGAAAGGCCGGATCGGTATAGACATCCTGAAGCGTCTCCTGATGGGTCGCGAGCCGGCGCGCCTCGCCCGAGCGCAGCACGTGACCGTCCAGTGTCCGCGTCTCCTCGACGCCGCGCAGCGTGCGGGTAAAGCGCAAGCCGTGATCGTCGGTCGGCATGCCCTCCCAGCCGCGTTCATATTCCGGTGCGATCAGATCGAGGCGGGCAGCAACCCGCTGCGCCACCCCCTGCGGGTCGGTGTCCAGCGCATCCGGCGCCAATGCGCCGGCGATGGCGGCCTGTTCGATGATGTGCGACGGATAATGCGTCGGGAACGCCTCGAGGTTGCGGCGGACGGCGCGTGCCTCGCGGACCACGCGCGCCAGATCCTGCCCCGTCAGTTCCTCGCCGCTGCCCAGGCGCAGCCGCGCGCCCTCGACGCCCTGTTCGATCAGAT
>CAZMBT010000194.1:0-4530 GCA_964564395.1 uncultured Alkalilacustris sp. | reverse complement strand
GTCGTGCCCTCGGTCGGGGTGGCCGAATAGGTCACGCCGCGATCGCCGCGCAGCGTCCAGTGATCGCCCGCAACCTCGCGCGCGGGCTCGCCGTTGATGCGGGTGATGAAGCCGCGCAGCATCGGCGCCGTCTCGACCTGCGAGACGGCCGGGTCGGTTTCGGTGCGTTCCAGAAAGTCGTCGAGCTGATCCGACTGGATATCCACAAAGAAATAGGACGGCGCGCGCGCCGGCAGATCGCGCTCGATCGCGCCGCGCAGGTTCGAGTCGATCTGCCCGACCGTGGCCAGAACCGTGAGCCCGAGCCCCAGCGAAAGGATCACCGAGGCGGCCTCCTCGCGCGGGCCGCCAATAGCTGCAAAGGCGGCGCGCAGCGCCGTGCGCCCGCGCACCCAGCGCGCGCGCGCGCCCTGCGTCGCCAGCCGGCGCAGCCCGGCCGCCGCGACGACCAGAACCGCAAGCGCCCCGGCGATGCCCGCGGCGATCGCAAGCGCCAGAAGCGCCACTCCGGAAAACGCCGTCGCCGATCCGACAAGCGCACCCAGCACCAGCAACGTCGCCACCAGGTAGCGCCGCCGGGGCCAGCCGCGCGCCTCGGCACCGATGCCGCGAAACAGCGCCGCGGCCCGGACCTGTTCGGTGCGCGCCAGCGGCCATAGCGTGAAAGCCAGCGCCGTCAGCGCGCCGTAAAGCGCCGCCTCGGCCAGCGGCGCCGGATAGAGCCCGATCACCGCCGGCAGCGGCAGCCGCGCCTCGATCAGCGGCGCCAGAACCAGCGGAACCCCCGCGCCCAGAGCAACACCGAGTGCCACGCCGAGCACCGTCAGCGCGCCGATCTGCAGCAGATAGATCGCGAAGATCGTCGGCCCGTCTGCGCCCATCGACTTGAGCGTCGCGATCACGCCGGTCTTGCCATCGAGATAGGCGCGCACCGCCGCCGACACCCCCACGCCGCCGACAGCCAGTCCGGCCAGGCCGACCAGCACCAGAAACGCCCCGATCCGGTCCACGAAGCGCGCGACCTGCGGCGCTCCGCTGCGCGAGTCGCGCCAGCGCATTCCGCTGTCGCCCAGCTCCGCCTCGGCCTCGGCGCGCAACGCATCGAGATTGGTCTGCGCCGGCAGCTCCAGCCGGTAATGGGTATCGAACAGCGTCCCGGGGCTGAGCAGCTGCGACCCTTCCAGCGCCGCCCGCTCGACGATGGTGCGCGGACCGAAACCGAAGCCGCCCGCGCTGCGGTCCGGTTCATCGACCAGGCGCGCGGCAAGCCGGAACTCCTGCGTGCCGAGCCGGAACACGTCGCCAACCTCCAGCCCCATGCGGTCGGCCAGAAGCGGCGCCACCACGGCGCCGGGCAGGCCGTCGCGCCATTCCAGCGCCTCATCCAGAGGCATCGGCGGATCGAGCCGAACCGAGCCGACCAGCGGATAGGCCGCATCGACCCCCTTTACCTGTGTCAGCGCGCGCTCCTGCTGAGCGCCCGCACCGGTCACCGCCATGGACCGGAAATCCACGATCTCCGAGACCCGCTCGGCAGCGTCCTCCATCCAGGCGCGCTCACCTTCGGAGGCGAACCGATAGGTAAAGCCGATCTCCGCATCGCCGCCCAGCAGCACGGCCCCCTCGCGTTCGAGCCCGACCTCGATGCTGGTGCGCACCGACCCTACGGCCGCGATGGCGCCCACGCCGAGTGCGAGACAGGCCAGAAAGACCCAGAAGGCACGCAGCCCGCCGCGCAATTCGCGCCGGGCGATCCGCGCCGCGCAGCGCATGTTCATTCGGCAGCCCTCCGTGCGCCCTGCGCTCCCGCGATACGGCCATCCTCCAGCCGGACAACCCGGTCGCAGCGCGCCGCCAGCTCCGGCGCATGGGTGACCAGAACCAGCGTGCTGCCGTAGCGGTCGCGCAGTGCGAACAGCAGGTCCATGATCGTCTCGCCGGTCGCGCTGTCCAGATTGCCGGTCGGTTCATCGGCCAGCAGGATCGCGGGATGCGGCGCGGCGGCGCGGGCCAGCGCGACACGCTGCTGCTCGCCGCCCGACATCTGACCGGGGTAATGGTGCAGCCGCGCCCCGAGACCGACCTCGCGCAGCTCGGCTTCGGCGCGCTCGAACGCATCGCGCACACCCGCAAGTTCCAGCGGCGTCGCCACGTTCTCCAGCGCGGTCATGGTGGGAATCAGGTGGAAGGATTGAAAAACGATCCCCATATTGCCCCGGCGGAACCGCGCGAGTGCATCCTCGTCCATCGGAGTCAGGTCATGACCCAGCGCGACAACGGAGCCACCCGTCGCCCGCTCGAGCCCGCCCATGAGCATGAGGAGAGACGATTTGCCCGACCCCGAAGGCCCCACCATCCCGACCGTTTCACCGCGACCGATGTCAAGCGTGATCCCGCGCAGGATCTCGACCGGGCCGGCATTGCCTTCCAGAGTCAGGCTTGCATCCTTGAGCGATATGGCCGGTTGCGCCATGAGGTGGCTCCTTTCAGCACTTTCGACGCCACGATATGGGGTGCGGGGCCGGTCGTGCAACCGGCGCGCCGCGCTCGGCGGTGCGTTGCTCATCGGGCTCGCGGCATGGGCCGCCCCCGCAAGCGCCGACACGCAGACCACGCCCGCCGTCACCATCAGCGCACTGGGCGACAGCCTGGTGCAGGGCTTCGGCCTGCCGATGGAGGACGGCTTCGTGCCGGTGCTGCAGGACTGGCTGCAGGCGCGCGGCCATGATGTGCGCGTCACCAATGCCGGTGTGTCGGGCGACACCACCGCCGGGGGGCGCGCGCGCATGGCCTGGACGCTGGCCGATGACCCCGATGCGATGATCGTCGCCCTGGGCGGCAACGACCTGCTGCGCGGGATCGACCCGGCCGAGAGCCGCGCGAATCTCGATGCCATCCTGACGCAGGCGGCGAAGGCGGATGTGCCGGTCCTGCTGGCCGCGATGCCGGCGCCGGGCAATTACGGCCCCGATTTCGAACGCGATTTCGCCGCCATCTACCCCGAACTCGCCGCCGAGCATGAGGTGCTGCTGTACGAGAATTTCCTGCAACCCATCACGGACAGGATCGAGGCTGGCGACTCCGTCGCCGATCTGCTGCAGGACGACCGCATTCACCCCAACGCCGACGGCGTGCAGCGCATCGTGGAAGCCATCGGCCCGAAGGTGGAAAAGCTGATATTCCGCGCCGGCACGAGCTGACCGGCGCGCTCAACCCTCCAGGCGCCAGTCCATGAACCCCTCGGGCGCGCGGGCCAGCAGCCGCTGCGCGACCTCGCGGCCCAGTTCGGCCCCGTCCTCCACCGGTGCGCGCCCCTCATCGACGAGGCTTTCCGAACCATCCGGGCGCAGCACCTCGCCGCGCAGCCAGACCTCGCCCTCCGCGATCAGCGCGAGCCCGGCGATCGGCGTTTCGCAGGACCCGTCGAGCGCGGCGAGGAAGGCGCGCTCGGCCAGCAATTGCTGCGCGGTCACCCGATCGTGAATCGGCACGAGCAGGTCGGCGACGCGGGCGTCGTCCGCGCGCCGCTCGATCCCGATGGCACCCTGCGCCAGCGCCGGCAGCATCTCCTCCGGTGCAACCGGATGACGCGCCACATCGGTCATGCCCAGCCGCGTCAGCCCCGCCCAGGCCAGAAAGGTGCAGTCGGCCACACCGTCCGACAGTTTCTGCAGCCGCGTCTGCACATTGCCGCGAAACTCCACCACCTGCAGGTCGGGCCGACGGTTGAGCATCTGCGCGCGCCGACGCAGACTGGACGATCCGACGACCTGGCCCGGTTGCAGCGCCGACAGCTCGGCGACGCCGGGCGATACGAAGGCATCGCGCGGATCGGCGCGCGGCAGATAGGCATCGATCAGCAGCCCCCCGGGCTGCGCAACGGGCATGTCCTTCATCGAATGCACGGCGATGTCGATGCCACCATCGAGCAGCGCCGCCTCGATCTCGCGGGTGAACAGCCCCTTGCCGCCGATCTCCTTGAGCGGGCGATCCTGAACCCGGTCGCCGGTGGTCTTGATGGGCACGATCTCGAAGGCGGCCTCGGGCAGTTCATGCGCCGCCATCAGCCGCGCGCGCGTCTCCTCGGCCTGCTTGAGTGCGAGCTTCGATCCGCGGGTGCCGATGCGCAGCGGCGTGTCGGGGTTGGGCAGCTTTGATGTCATGCGCGCTGCATAGCCGCAGCGCCGCGACGTGGCAACCGCGGCTGCACCGCCGCTGCATTGACAAATGCCGCGCGGCGCGGGACGAAACCACCGGCCGCGTCACATGCGGCGCGGCGCAGTGCCAATCCGGAGTCCGCATCATGACCACGAAGCCCATCCTGCGCGCCCTCGCCGGCGAGACCCTGCCCACGCCGCCGGTCTGGCTGATGCGCCAGGCCGGGCGCTACCTGCCCGAATACAAGGCCACCCGCGCGCAGGCGGGCGATTTCCTGAGCCTGTGCTACAATCCGGAGCTCGCCGCCGAGGTCACGCTGCAGCCGATCCGGCGCTACGATTTCGACGCGGCGATCCTGTTTGCCGACATCCT
>CAZMBT010000193.1:0-4539 GCA_964564395.1 uncultured Alkalilacustris sp. | reverse complement strand
TCTGGGTGGATGTGACGCTGAACGACTGACCCGGCGCCGGGTCGCCACGCGCTTGACCCCCCGCGATACAGCCGCTACGCGATCCTGGCATCATCCGCGAGGTATCATCATGTCCACCCCTTCCCTGCTGATCCTGCCCGGCGACGGCATCGGCCCCGAAGTCATGCGCGAAGTCCGCAAGATCCTCGACTGGTTCGACAGCCGTCGCGGACTGCATTTCGATATCAGCGAGGATCTCGTCGGCGGTGCGGCTTATGATGCGCATGGCACGCCGCTGCATGACGACACCATGGCAAAGGCGCAGGAGGTGGACGCCGTCCTGCTGGGCGCCGTGGGGGGGCCGAAATACGACGCGCTCGATTTTTCCGTAAAGCCCGAGCGGGGCCTGCTGCGCCTGCGCAAGGAAATGGATCTGTTCGCCAATCTGCGGCCGGCGCAATGCTTCGATGCGCTCGCGGATTTTTCCTCGCTCAAGCGCGAGGTGGTCGCCGGGCTCGACATCATGATCGTGCGCGAGTTGACCGCCGGAGTGTATTTCGGCGAACCGCGCGGGATCTTCGAGCAGGGCAATGAGCGCGTCGGGGTGAATACCCAGCGCTACACCGAGTCCGAAATCGAGCGCGTGGCGCGCGCCGCCTTCGACCTGGCGCGCAAGCGAGACAATCGCCTGTGCTCGATGGAGAAGGCCAACGTGATGGAATCGGGGGTTCTCTGGCGCGAGGTCGTGCAGCGCGTCGGGGACACGGACTACCCCGATGTGGAGCTGTCGCACATGTATGCGGATGCCGGTGCAATGCAGTTGACCCGTTGGCCGCGGCAATTCGACGTCATCGTCACCGACAACCTGTTCGGCGATCTGCTCTCGGACCTTGCGGCCATGCTGACGGGCAGCCTGGGCATGCTGCCCTCGGCCAGCCTCGGCGCACCGATGGCCAATGGCCGGCCCAAGGCGCTGTATGAGCCGGTACATGGATCGGCCCCCGATATCGCCGGGCAGGGCAAGGCCAATCCCTGCGCCTGCATTCTCAGCCTGGCGATGGCGCTGCGCTATTCCTTCGATCAGGGGGATGAAGCCGCGCGCCTCGAAGCTGCGGTGGAGAAAGTCCTCGCCGACGGTGTCCGCACCTCCGATCTGATGCAGTCCGAGGGCGGCACGCCGGCCTCGACCGCGCAGATGGGCGACGCGGTGGTCGCGGCGCTGGAGGCCGGCCTGTAGCGCACGGCCCGGTGGCGCGGCGATCACCCGGCCGATGCAGCGCATCACCGGGCAGTCAGCCCGTCGCCTAGTCGGGGGTCGCAGCGGCGTCGGAGCGCGTTTCGATCGCCTGCATCTGATAGCTCAGGATCCGCTGCACGTGGTGCGTGCTGCGCCGCATCCAGCGCAGCGCATCGGTCAGGCGAAACAGCTCGGCCGATGTCAGCCCGACAACATGGGGCGGGTGCCGACGGGTCAGGCCGCGCATGCGCGCTTCCATCCGGGCGAGCCGGTGTTCCAGCCGCGTCAGCCGTTCGCAGTTCCGGCGCGCGTCCGCCTGTCTCATGGCGTGGCGCTCCAGGATGACCCGAAACAGGATCACGGCGCGTGCCAGCCGCGCTTCGTTCATGGCGGTGCGCAACCGCGCGCCCTGGCCGGCGCGAAAATGCAGCCGCCGCAGGTGATCGAGCTGATGCCAGAGCGCATCGAACCGCAACACCTGCTCCGGCTGACGTTCATGAATGCGAACGCGTGACAGGAAGTCCTCGACACGTTCGAGCTCGGTCAGCAACGTATCGCGGCTGCGCGCGAGTTCCGCCAGTTCCCGGTCCCCGCGCAGGCCACGCGAAAGCGCCGCAAACAGGTCGTCGCCGAGATCGCGCAGCACCGCCGCCGTCATGTCGATGGCGGCATCCGGCGCCTCCAGAAGCTGCCGGTCAAGGCGCGCGCTGGCGCGTGCCGTCGCGACTTCGGGCACCAATCGCGTTATCAGCCGCGCAAATCGTCCCGTCAGCGGCAGCATGACGGCCGCCCCCGCCAGATTGAAGCCAGTATGAAACACCACGAGTCCCAACTGCGCATCCCCAGCCAGAACCGGCCCGACCACCAGACGCGCCGTCGCATCGATCAGCACGAGCCCGAACACCCCTGACAGGACATGATAGACCACATTGGCGAGCGCCGTCTGACGCACCGCCACCGACCCGCCGACCGAAGCCAGCAGCGGCGTGAAGGTGGTCCCGATATGCATGCCGATCACCAGCGCGGCGGCCTGCTCGAAGGTCAGGGCCTGCCCGGCCAACAGAACCAGCAGCCCGGCCACACCCGCGCTCGACGATTGGGTGATCAACGTGACCAGCACGCCGATCGCGACCAGTTGCAGGCGCCCGGCCAGCGTGGCCTGCGCGAAACCGTCGGGTGTCAGCCGCGCCTCATAGGGGGCGAGACCGGATTGCATCATGCCGATGCCCAGGAACACCAGGCTCAGCCCGGCGGCCATCATCGCCGGCCGCGCCCAGCGCTCCGCAGCGAGCACGCGGATCAGCGCCGCTGCGAACAGCACCGGAAACGCCGCGACCGTCAACTGCAGCTTGAAGCCGACCAGAAGGATCAGCCAGCCCGTAACGGTGGTACCGATACCGGCCCCGTAAAGGATGCCCAGCGCCTGCGGAAAGCTCAGCAGCCCGGCGCCGACGAACCCCACCGTGGTGATCATCGTCGCCGAGGACGACTGCACCGCCACCGTGGCCATGGTTCCGGTCACCGCGCCCGAAAGAGGTCGCCGCGTGAAGCGCGCCATGATCTCGCGCGCCTGTCGCCCGGCAATCCGGCGCAGTGCATCGGTCATCAGGTGCATGCCCAGAAGAAAAAGGCCGATCCCGCCCAGAAGCTCGAGTATGTCGCCGCTCATCCTGCCCGCGCCTGGCCACCAGCCGGAACTGTCCCAGACCGTTGTGGCGAAGGCAAGCCGCCGCGCGATTGTCCCCTTGCAAAGCCGGCAGCGAATCTGTAACCGACCTCGCACGGTCGGAGTGTAGCTCAGCCTGGTAGAGCACCGTCTTCGGGAGGCGGGGGTCGTAGGTTCGAATCCTGCCACTCCGACCAGATTTCATCTCAACGCCGCAGCTTCGCAGCAACCGCGCGCCACGCTTCATGCGCGGCGGCGCCGACGCATGCGGGCAGCCCACTGCAGGGGCTGAAACGGCGCGTCCGGACCGCGTGCACCCGCTGGTTGCAGGCGTCAGAAATCACCGCAGCATCGCCAGAAATACGCCCCAATCGGCCGAAAATCGGGTCACAATTTCTGATCATTAAACAATCTGTCGAAGTTGTAACGATTCACTGGTTAACGAGGCTCGCAATGCGATCGCATTGGACAGCGCGCACCCGTTCGGGCTGCGCCATACCCGACAGCACTGCCACGTTGTCCCCGGTTCCCACCGGGGTCAGCGCGGTCTGTGCTCCCACCCCGACCCGAAACAGGAAAGGCTGCGCCATGAAGCCCAGCTATGTCGTGATTGCCGCCGCACTGCTCGGCGCGGGGCCCGCGATGGCCCAGGACATGTCCGTCGCCATGTCCACCTACAAGCTTGTCGAAGTCGAGACCGAGGTCGGCAGCGAAATCACGCGCCGCGCCATCGATACCGTGTTGCCGGGCGACACCATCCTCTACCGGCTCGACATCGCCAATCCCGGCGACGAAAGCGCGACGGATGTCGCGATGACCCTGCCGGTGGATACGGCGATGATCCTCGCCCCGGACAGCTTTGCCGCCGAAGTCGCGCTCGACGTGACTTTCGCAACCCGCGATGCCCCCGCAGAGTTCGCATCCCTGCCGGAGCTGACCGTGCCGACCGAAGACGGCGGCACACGTCCCGCCCGCCCCGAGGATCTGGGCGCCGCGCGGGCCGAGATCGCCGAAGTCCCCGCCGAGGCCGGGATCTTCGTCGAATACACGGCGCGCGTGCGCTGAACCGCCGCCACCCAACCTGAAACCTGTCAAACGGAGCAGACCCGATGAAACTGACCAAATTCATGATCGCGGGCGCCGGCGCGGCGCTGATGATGACCTCCGCCCCCGCCGCCTTCGCCGCCGGCACCCAGGCGGGCACCACCGTCACGAACAGCGTTGATCTGTCCTATACCAGCCAGGGCAGCTCGCATGAGCTGTCCGGCGTCGCCGAGGCCGAATTCACGGTGGATCATCGCATCAGCTATACCGTCACCAACGAGGATGGCGGCGAAGGCAATGTGGACGTTGCCGACGATGCCGCAACCGAGTTCACGATCGCCAGCGACAGCAACAAGGATTTCGACGCCGATCTGTCGGTCGATACCACCGGCTTTGAGGGCGATGACAACTACTCGCTGCTGGTCGATGCGAACGGCGACGGGGAATTCACCGAATATTCCGGCCCGGTCACCGTGCCCGAGGACGGCGAGATCAGCGTGCGCATCGAGGTCGATCTCGACCCGAGCACCAGCGACGGCGCGGAGCGCACGGTCGCGCTCAACGTCGCGCCGTCCGGAGACTACGCAGAGTCGACCGATTTCAGCGACATCAC
>CAZMBT010000192.1:0-4552 GCA_964564395.1 uncultured Alkalilacustris sp. | reverse complement strand
ATCGAGTCCCAGATCCAGTTCGCGATCGATGGATCGGCCGCTTTCGGGTCCGCCCAGGGCCGGATCGAGATCCAGAACGATTTCGTCGGCACGCTGACCGATTCGCTGAACATGGGTATCGGGACGCTGGTCGATGCCGATATGGAGGAAACCTCTGCCCGGCTTCAGGCCCTGCAGGTGCAGCAGCAGCTTGCCACGCAGTCGCTCGGCATCGCCAATGCGGCGCCGCAGAACCTGCTGGCGCTGTTCGGCTGACCCGAAGGCGGGCCGGGGCATTCGCCTCGGCCCGCGCTGACGCCTGACGCCCCCTTGCCTGCCCTCCCCTTCGTTCAGCGAAAGGATCCGCCGTGAACAGCACCGCGAAGGCCCGCGCGGGATATGGTGCCGCCGCCGCGCCCGCCCGCACCCCCCGTGCCAGCGAATACGACCTCATCGCCCGCGTGACCGCGCAACTCAAATCCGCCGAGGCGAAAGGCCGCGACGGTTTCGCCGAACTCGTCCAGGCCGTCCACATCAACCAGCGCCTCTGGACAACGCTGGCCATCGATGTGGCCAGCGATACCAATGCGCTGCCGGACCCGCTGCGCGCGCGCATCGTCTATCTGGCGGATTTCACACGGCAGCACAGCCGCAAGGTGCTCGGCCGCGAGGCGGGCATCGACCCGCTGGTCGAAATCAACACCAGCGTGCTGCGCGGACTGCGCGGCGACACCGGAGCCGAGGCATGACCGGCCTCGTCCTCAAGCTGGCCCCGAAGGAGCGCGTGCTCATCAACGGCGCCGTGATCGAGAATGGCGACCGGCGCACCCGCTTCGCCGTCGTCAGCCAGGATGCCCATATCCTGCGCCTGCGCGACGCCATCCACCCCGAGCAGGCGAATACACCGGTGCGCCGGATCTGTTATTCGGTCCAGCTCGTGCTGTCGGGGGACATGTCCTCCAAGGACGCGCAGGCCCGGATCATGAAGGGGATAGAACAGCTCAGCCAGGTGTTCACGGATCATGACAGCCGGCTGCAGCTTTCGCGCGCGACGGAGGCCATGGCGCAGGGCGCCCATTACCGGGCACTGAAGGCGCTGCGCAACCTTCTGCCGCGGGAGGAGCGGCTGATGGCGGCCGGGTCGGCATGAGCTTTCAGCCTGTCATACCGACCACCGGTCTCGCCGGCTTTGCGTTTCTGCAGCGCACGATGGACTCGCAGCAGGAGTCGTTCGCGCAATCCCCCGTCCTGCAGCGCGAGATGCAGCATTTCCGCGAGAACATAGGCGCGGTGCGCAGCGTCGACGATCTGGTCGGAGATCGTCGCATGCTGGCGGTCGCGCTGGGGGCGTTCGGGCTGGATGACGACATCAACAGCACCTTCTTCATCCGCAAGGTGCTGCAGGATGGCACGTTGGACCCCGACGCGCTGGGCAACCGTCTCAGCGACAAGCGTTATCTGGAACTGTCTCGGGCGTTCGGCTTCGGAGATTTCGACACGCCGCGCAGCGCGGACAGCGCCTTTGCGGACCGGATCACGGCGGCCTTTCAGGAACGCCGGTTCGAAGCTGCCGTCGGCGCGCAGGATGAAACCATGCGCCTGGCTTTGACATTGCAGCGCGAGCTTCCAGAGCTTGCCAGCCGGGATTTGCGCGAGCGCACGCTCTGGTTCGAGGTTCTCGGCAAGCCGGACCTGCGTGAAGCTGTCCAGACCGCGCTCGGGCTTCCGCGCAGCTTCGCGGCGCTGGATCTCGATGTGCAGGTCGACCGCCTGCAGCGGCGCGTACGGGGCGCGTTTGGTGATGGAAGTATCAAGCAGTTCGCCGATCCCGATCAGGTTGACGCGCTTACGCAGCGTTTTGTCGCACGCGCGCAACTCGATAGCGGGCCGTCGATGACGACCCCCGGCATGGCCGCGCTGCAGTTGCTACAATCCGGCCCGCATGGGCCTGCCCTCGGCACTTTCGGCCCGCTCCGCTGAGGCGGCGCCATCCTGTATTTCGGGCAGGCCGTCTTGAGGCGGGCGCGGCGTTGCCGGCGGGTGTTCGGTTCCGTCCTGTGGCTGCGCGACATGCCCCGCGGCATCTCCGAGGCATTCTGTCAGACGGGCGAAGCTGTCATCGATGTCGAGGGTGTCGGGACAGGCGAGGAAAGCATCGATTGCCGGCCACGCCTTTATCGCCGCATCGGTCGTCGGGTCGGAGCCATGCGCATACAGACCGGCCTGGATCATCGCCTCCGCCCGTTCATAAGCGCCCAGAAGCCGTCTTGTCTGAGCGATGAGCGCATTCTCCTCCTCCGTGGCCGCATCTGGCAGACTCCGCGAGACCGAGCGCAGCGGGTCCACCGCCGGGAAACGGCCGCGTTCCGCGATCGCACGGTCGAGCACGACATGACCATCGAGTACGCCGCGCAGGATATCCGCGATCGGTTCCTCCATGTCGGACCCGGCAACCAGGACGGTGAATACCGCGGTGATGTCGCCGGCGCCGTCCGGGCCGGGGCCTGCCCGCTCGGCCAGCGCCATGATCATGTGCGCCGTCGAAGGCGGGAAACCCCGCAGGCTCGCCGGCTCCCCGCCCGCGAGGGCGACCTCGCGATGCGCCTCTGCGAAACGGGTAACCGAATCGGCCAGAAGCAGGACATGCCGCCCGGCATCGCGAAAGTGCTCGGCGATCGCCATCGCAGTCCAGGCCGCGCGCCGGCGTACCAGCGGCGATTGGTCAGAGGTCGCCGCGACCACGATTGCGCGCGCCATGCCCGCCGGGCCGAGGACGCCTTCGACGAAGGCGCGCAGCTCGCGCCCGCGTTCGCCGATCAGGGCGATGACCACGATGTCGGCGTTCACGTTGCGGGCAAAACCGCCCAGCAGCGTCGATTTCCCGACACCCGATCCGGCGAACAGCCCGAGACGCTGACCCCGGGCCAATGGCAGAAGGGTGTTGAAGGTGGCCATGCCTGTCTCGAGCCGCGCGCCGAAGCCCTTGCGCCCGGCCGGTGGCGGGGGGCTTGCGCGCAGCTTGCGTACATTGCCCCCCTGGGGCAGGTCACGACCGTCGAGCGCCTGGCCGAACGGGTCGACGATCCGGCCGATCCAGCGGGAGTCCGGGGCAACCCCGGCAGGGCCCAGCAATTCGACCATGTCGCCGATCGCGATCCCTTCGAGTGCGGCATCCGGCAGGATGGTGATGGTGTTTCGCTCGAGGCTGAGCACTTCGCCCCCGCCGTGCTGGCCCCGCGGGCGCAGGATGCGCACGCGATCACCAAGCCGCGCGACATCTCCCAGCCCGCTGACGCACAGCGTGCCATGTGCACAGCGACAGACACGGCCGACGCGGCGAAGCGGTGACAGTGCCCTGATGCGGGCCTCGATCGCGGGTAAAGCTGACATCCAGGTTCTCCTTGGCTGCGGCTTACCGTTTCTAAAGGAATCATCCTTAATCGGGGGTGTAGGCCAATCGAGGGAGAAGCCCCGATGTTCGAAGGACTCGAGATATTTCAGATGGCGCAGCAGATGGCGCGGCATGCGGCGGTTCAGCAGGGCGTGACGTCGCGCAATGTCGCCCATGCGGATACGCCAGATTATCGGGCGCGCGAGGTCGCCGCCTTCGCCGAAAGCTACGCCACCCCGTCAGAACAGCCGCTGCGCCGGACCCGCGCCGAGCATTTCGGTGGTGACGCGGTGCAGGGCTTTCCCGTGCGTATCGCCCGGTCACCGCAGACCGCCAATCCCAACGGCAATACGGTGTCGCTTGAACTCGAGATGCAGCGCGCGACTGAGGCGCGGATGCAGCATGATCAGGCGCTGAGCATCTATCGCAGTGCGACCAATCTGTGGCGCACCAGCCTGGGGCGCTGAGGGAGGGGAAGATGAGCGATATCCTCCAGTCCCTTGGGCTATCCGCATCAGGCATGAAGGCTCAGGCGACGCGCCTGCGCCATGTTTCCGAAAACATCGCGAATGCGGACACGCCGGGATACCGGCGCAAGACCGTCCCCTTCGAGCAGGCGATGGACTCCGCCGCGGCCGATGCGGTCAAGGTCGGGCCGGTTCGCCTCGACCCGGCGGAGCTGACGCGGGTGCATGACCCGTCGCATCCGATGGCAGATGCGACCGGGCATTATGAAGGCTCGAATGTCGACCTCGTGATCGAGATCGCCGACGCCCGAGAGGCGCAGCGCAGCTACGAAGCCAATCTTCGCATGTTCGACCAGGCCCGGCAGATGACGTCCTCTCTGATGGACCTGCTGCGCCGTTAACTCCAGAAGGGAGATCCAGGATGGAACTTCACGCTTCGATCGCTGCGCAGGGCTACAGCAGCGCCCGCCCGGCCACCCTGCCCCGACCGGAAGAAGCGGATGGCGCAGGCCGCCATTTCGCTGATGCCGCGCGCAGCTTTGCCGACACGGTTCAGCGTGGCGAGGATACCGCGCGTGCCGCCATGGTTGGTGACGCGGATCCGCATGCACTCGTACAGGCGCTGGCCGAGACGGAACTCGCGGTCGAGACCGCGGTGACGATGCGCGACCGCGTGGTGGAAGCGTATCAGGAAATCCTGCGGATGCCGGTCTGA
>CAZMBT010000191.1:0-4553 GCA_964564395.1 uncultured Alkalilacustris sp. | reverse complement strand
CCGGCACGGAAGGACCGCATGGCCAGCCGCGCCACGATGAGCGTGAGCGCCAGCCCCGCGAGCGCGATCCCCGCAACCAGCGGGATCGAGATCTCCATCCCCGGCGCATCGGAGTCGAACATGATCATCGCGCCCAGCACGATCGCGACGGTACCGCCGATCCCCAGCACGCCGAAGGATGGCGCAAAGGCTTCCGCCACCATGAGCGCCAGCCCCAGCAGGATCAGCGCCGCTCCGGCGAAGTTCAACGGCAACAGCGCCAGCGCGTACAGACCGAGGATCAGGCTGATACCACCTATGGTTCCCGGCACCAGCACACCGGGGTTGAGGAATTCGAAGATCAGCCCGTAAACCCCGGCCAGCATGAGCAGCAGCGCCACATTCGGGTTGGTGATCACCGACAGGAAAGCCGTGCGCCAATCGGGCTCTACCGTGACGACGGACAGGCCCGCCGTCTCCAGCGTGACGTCCTCGCCGCCCACATCGACGACCATCCCGTCGGCCTTCTCCAGCAATTCGGCGACGTCGCGCGCAACGAAATCGATCACGCCTTCGGCCTCGGCGTCGCGCGCCGTCAGCGTCGCCGCCTCGCGAACGGCCTTCTCCGCCCAGTCGGCGTTGCGATCGCGCAGATCGGCGAGCCCGCGGATATAGGCAACGGCGTCATTGATGGCCTTGGCCTCGGTCGGGCTGAGGTCGCGCGGCGGCGCGGCCTCTTCGGCGGTTTCGCGCGCGGCATCCTCGGCCTGCTCAGCATCCTCGCCATTTGCGGCATCGTCGTTGCCGGCAGTTGCTTGCGCGTCGCCATTCTCCGTGTCAGGCGCGTCGTCGGCCTGCAGGCCGAAGGGCATCCTGTCGCCGTCATCATCCCCGTTTCCGCCCGGCCTGCCCCCGATCGCCACCGGCGTGGCGGCGCCCAGATGGGTCGCGGGCGCCATCGCGGCGACATGGCTGGCGTACAGGATGTAGGTGCCGGCGCTGGCCGCGCGGCTGCCGGACGGGCTGACAAAGGTCGCCACCGGGATCGGCGCATTCACGATCCCGCTGACGATCTGGCGCATCGAGGTATCGAGCCCGCCGGGTGTGTCCATTTCAAGAATCACCAGCCGCGCGCCATCCTCGGCCGCCGCGTCGATGTTTCGCAGGATGTAGTCCGACGAGGCCGGCGAGATCGCGTCCTGCACCTTCAGCACGACCGCATGGGCGGATTCCGCCCCGCCCTGCGCCAGCAGCCCGGCCGCGCCCAGAAGCGTGACGAGCCCGAGTACGGCACCCCGCAGCAGCCGCATCGCACCCGTCCCCTGCCGGCGCTGGTTCATGACGCTTCCCTCCATGTTGCGGCCCATCCTGCCCCGCCAGCTAGCCCGACACGGAAGATTGTCATCGGGTCGGATCAAGCCCGCCGGACCGGACGGTGCGGGCAAATCGCCGCGGCGCGGATCGACTCGCGTCACGGCTCCGGGCTGGACCACGGTGCCGGGCGCGATGCGGCGGCATTGTCTTTCGCGTGAAGGCGCACATATGATAGTCCTTCGAAGGCTCCAGCAAGGATGCATCCGTGGCCCTTTGGAAGCAAGCCATTCTGGCCCTCGTGGTCGTCGGGGGAACGCTCGTCGGCTGGATCGTCTATGTCCCGTCCGCGCTGCCCCTGCTGGATCGATACGGGGTGATCGCGCAGCTCGAACGTATCGGCATCGAGGTCGCACTGGCGGAGAATGGCGCCTCCGGTGGTGGTCCCCCCTTCGGCGGAGGCAGCCGCGCCGCGCTCGTCAGGGTCGCGACGGTGGACGAGGTCATCGCGAATGACCGCGTCAGCGCCATCGGGACCGGTCAGGCCCTGCGCTCCGTATCGCTGCTGCCGGAAACCTCTGGACGGCTCGTCGATATCTTCGTGCGCTCCGGGGAGCGCGTGTCGCAAGGCCAGAAGATCGCATCACTCGATGCCACCGCCGAACGTATCGCCGTGTCGCGCGCCGAGCTTGTGCTCGACGACGCCAGGGCGCGGGCGCAACGGCTGCAACGGCTGCAGGGGTCGGGAACTGCGACCGACGTCCAGATCCGCGATGCGGAGCTGGCCCTGCGCCAGGCCGAGCTGGAACTGCGTCAGGCCGAGTATGACCTGCAACGGCGCGAAATCACCGCCCCCATCGATGGCTGGGTCGGCATCATCGGCGTCGAGGTTGGCAATCAGGTCACGGCCAGCACCGAGATCACGCGCATCGACGACCGCTCGCGCCTGCGGGTCGAGTTCCGGGTGCCGGAGCGATTCGTGGGCCGGGTGGCGAGCGGCCAGCCGATTCACGCCAGCCCCCTCGCGCAACCGGGCGTGCGGCTCGACGGGCAGGTCAGCGCGCTCGACAACCGCGTCGATCAGACCAGCCGGACACTGCGCGTCGAAGCCGAGATCGAGAATACAAACGACGCGCTGCGCGCCGGAATGGCCTTCAACATCGAACTGCGCTTCGATGGCGAGGCCTACCCGGCCGTCGACCCGCTCGCCATACAGTGGAGCAGCGAAGGCGCCTTTGTCTGGGCCGCGCGCGACGGTCATGCCGATCGGGTGCCGATTTCCATCGTGCAGCGCGGCAGCGACCAGGTGCTGATCGAAGCGGCCCTCGATCCGGGTGAGACGGTGGTCACCGAAGGTGTCCAGATGCTGCGCCCGGGCGCCGAACTGCGCATCGCCGGCGAGGACACGCCGCGCGCGGCGACGCAGCCCGACGGCTCCGAGACATGAGTGGCGACGCTGACCAGCGGCCGCTGGGCGAGCCGCCGGCATCCTCCTCCGGGATCGGCACCGCGCTCTTCGTGCGGCGGCCGGTGCTGGCCTTCGTGCTCAGCGCGCTGATCGTCATTGCGGGGCTGGCGGGACTGGTCGGGGTCGAGGTGCGCGAACTGCCCGATGTGGACCGGCCCGTGGTCACGATCACCACCACCTTTGCCGGCGCCGCGCCCGAGACCATCGACCGCGAGGTGACCTCGGTCGTCGAGGCCGCGGCCGGGCGCGTCTCCGGGGTGCAGGCGATTTCGTCCTCGTCGCGCTTCGGGCGCAGCCGGATCACCGTCGAATTCGCGGACTCGGTCGATCTCGACGTGGCCGCCACCGACATGCGCGACGCCATCGGGCGCGTGCGCAACAACCTGCCCGACGACGCGGATGAGCCCCGCATCGTGAAGGCGGACGCCAATGCCGACCCGGTGATGCGGCTCGGCGTGACCTCCAGCGCGCGCTCGGTGCAGGATCTGACGCGGATCGTCGAGGATGTGGTCGCCGACCGGCTGATATCGGCGCAGGGCGTGGCCGACCTGCAGGTCTATGGCGATCGCGATCCGGTCTTCCGTGTCGATGTCGACATGATGCAGCTGGCCAGCCGGGGGCTGTCGCTCGCCGATCTGCGCACCACGCTGCGCAATGTCGCCTTCGACGCCCCTGCCGGCGCGCTGTCCAGCGACAGGCAGAGCATTCTGGTTCGCACCACGGCCGCCGTCACGACCGCCGAGGAGATGGAAGCGCTGGTCGTGCGCGACCCGGTGACGCTGGGCGATGTCGCGCAGGTCACGCTCGGCCCCGCACCGGGCGAGAGCGTGCTGCGCGCCAACGGACAGACCGGGGTCGGGATCGGCGTCGTGCGGCAGGCGCAGAGCAACACGCTGGAGATCTCGGCGGCGATCCGCGACATCGTGGAGGAGTTGAACGAGATCGTGCCCGAAGACGTCAGCATCTTCATCACCAGCGACGATGCGACCTTCATCAACGGCGCCATCACCGAGGTGCTCAAGACGCTGGTCCTGGCGATGATGATCGTCGTGGCGATCATCTTCCTGTTCCTGCGCGACCCGCGCGCCACGCTGATTCCGGCGATCACGATGCCCGTGGCGCTGATCGGGACCATCGCGGCCATCTGGCTGGTCGGCTTTTCGGTCAACATCCTGACCCTGCTGGCGCTGGTGCTTGCAACCGGGCTGGTCGTGGATGACGCGATCGTGGTGCTCGAGAACATCGTACGGCGGCGGGCGCAGGGCATGGGCGCGCGCGCTGCCGCGGTTCTGGGCACGCAGCAGGTCTTCTTTGCCGTGATCACCACGACGGCCACGCTGGCGGCGGTATTCGTGCCGCTGTCCTTCCTGCCGGGTCAGACCGGCGGGCTGTTTCGCGAATTCGGCTTCACGCTGGCGATGGCGGTTCTGATTTCATCCTTCGTGGCGCTGACGCTGTGTCCGGTGCTGTCCTCGAAGCTGTTGCGCCGGGAGGCGGACACGCCGTCGCCGCGCGGCCCGATGGTCTGGCTGGGCATGTGGCTGGCGGCATTCTACCGCCGGAGCCTGCGCGCCGCGCTGGCCGCGCCGCTGGTCGTTGTCGTCATCGCGGTGCTGTTCGGCGCCACCTCGGTCCTGGTGTCGCAGAATATCCGGCAGGAGCTCACGCCGCCGGAGGATCGCGCCGTGGCGCTGCTGCGCATCAGCGCACCGCAAGGGGTCTCGCTCGATTACACGACCAGCAAGATGCGCGAGATCGAGGCGCTGGCGCAGCCTTTCCTCGACTCGGGCGAAGC
>CAZMBT010000190.1:581-4554 GCA_964564395.1 uncultured Alkalilacustris sp. | reverse complement strand
TCAGCGGCTGCGTCAGCGGATCGAGCACCAGCGTCAGGCTGTCGCGGATATTGAGGAACCCCTGCTCCAGCCCGCGGGTGATCTCGCGCGATTGCGGTACGGCCGCACATGCCTCATGCAGCGCGTCGAGCGACGGGAAAGGGGTGTCCCACAACGGAATTCCGACATCCGGGTCATCGCCGCGGGTCTGCGCAAGCAGGTCGTCCATCGTCATCGGCGACGCCGCGCCGCCCGGATCGTCGCCACCACCCGCGCACCAGTCGGTCAGGCCCAAGGCCCGGAAAACACCCTCATATGTCGCCATGACACCCCTCAGCGTTGCTGGACGTCAATGCGCCCGACCATGTGATGTGAACTAATGAAAAAACCGGCGGGGCCCGATGGCCCCGCCGCTGGATCCGCATCGGATCACTGCAGCAATGCTGCAAGGTTCTCGCGCGCCTCGTCGCTGACCCAATCCGACCATTCCTCGGTGTTGTTGGTCAGGAAATGCACCGTCGCCTCCTCGGCATTGGCGTTGTTCTCGTCCATCCAGGCGAGAAGGTCGCTCATGGTGCTGGTCTCGAAGGTGACGTTGCTCATCAGCTCCGCGATTTCCGGCTCGCGCTCGGCGAAGTCGGTGGTGATCGCGGTCAGGATCGGCGCGGCCGGGAAGTCCGAGACGCCCGGTTCCGGCGTGTCGGGATTCTGGTTGCGGCCGTGGATCTCCTCATCGACCGGGCCAAGATCGACCTTCGTCATGTCATACTTGCCCAGCGGAACCGTCGGCCCCCAATAATAGCCGAACCAAGGCTCCCCGCTTTCGACAGCCGACGCCATCGAGGTGGCGAGCGTCTCGCCGGAGCCGTGATTGAAGACTTCGAGCCCGTGATCCTCGAGATCGAGCGCCCGGATCAGGTTGTCACTGACCACACGGCAGCCCCACCCGTCAGGGCAGTTGTTGAACATGCCCCCGACCAACTCGGGGTTGTCCAGAATCCCCTCGATCGTGGTCAGTTCGGGATGTTCCTCGGCCAGATAGGTCGGAATCCACCAACCCTCGACACCGCCGGGGCGCAGCACCTCGGCGACGCGCTCGATCTGGCCCTGCTCCTCGAGGCGCAGATAGGCGTCGCCGGCCGAGTTCAGCCACAGCTCGGTGACGATGTCCGGCTCGTTGTTCTCGGCAACGGAGGTCACGGCCGGCACGGTGTCCGACGGCACGACCGTCACGTCGCAGCCATAGCCCTGCTCCATCAGGAAGGCGGACACGCCGGTGACGATCGCGTTCGACGCCCAGTTCATTTCGGTTATCGAAACTTCTCCGCAGTCGGCATGCGCCATTGCGGGGAAGGCGACGGCACTGGCGAGCAGTGCGGGCGCAAGCTTTCTCATGATTATCTCCCAGTCTTGTGGTGCTCGGCGGATAGCCGCCGACGCTACTCCTTCGACATGCGAACCATATCGTCAAGCGACGCGGCTTTTCAAGAGGTCGTGACCGACGAAATTCGACCGGTCCGGTCTGGCTGAGCAAGCGGTGACGGTCGTTAAATCAAGCACTTCGCCACGGCCGACCCCTGTTCGGGGCCGGCTGTGGTGTCATGCATCGGATTGGGGGCTGACCGGGCCGAGGCACCCGCCCGGCCCTGATCGTTCAGCGCCCGAGAGCCCACCAGCCGCGACGACGGCGCGGCTTCTCCGCGGCCGGCGCGTCCGTCTTTTCCTGTTCCGCCTCCGACTGGACTGGCTCAGCGGTCGCATCCGCCCCCGCCTTTGCCTCCGCCTCATCGGCGGGAGCGGGGGGAATCGCGTCCGCCGTTTCCTCGGACCGCTCGGCCGCTGGCGCGGTGGCGGACGGATCCTCTGCCGGCGTCGCCTCGGCGGGGGAGGTTTCGGCGGGGAGCGTTTCCTGCGCAGCGGCGTCATTCCCGGCCGTTGCCGCACCCTCCGGCTCGGGGGCCGATTTGCGCGCCGGGCGCCGGCGTGCCCTTGGCTTCTTCGGCGCCGGTTCTGTCGAGGCTTCGGTATCCGGCTCGGACGTCACCGCCGTGGCGGCGGGCGCGGCGCTCTCTTGCGGCTGCGCATCGATCGTCTCGGACGCCGCAACCGCGCCGGTTGTCGGGTCGGGCTCGGCGGGCGCCGGCGCCGCGGTGGCGTCAGCTTCGGCGGCGGGCTTGCGCCGGCTGCGACGCTTGCGGGCGGGCCTCCTGTCGGTATTGCCGGCCTGCTCACCCTGCTCGGCAGGCTGCGCGACTGTCTGATCCCCGACCGGCACCGCCGCCGCGTCCTCGGTCGCGGGCGCCTCCTGCGTGTCGGACCCGGCTGACGGTGCGGCCGCGTCCTCTTGCTGCGCATCGTCCTGCGCCTGCCGATCCTGCGCCGCCTCACCCGCGCCGGTGGCATCGTCGCCGCCGTTGCCCTTGCGCCGCCGACGCCTGCGGCGCTTCTTCTTGGGCCCGGCGGGCTGCGCGTCCGTATCGGCCCGGGCGGGCTCGGACGGTGTCGCGACGTCCGGCGCGGCGCTTTCCTCGGCCTCCGCCGGTTCGGCAACGGCCGTGCTGTCCACCGACACGATCGGCGCGGCCGCGGACACCGGCCGCGTGGCGGTGCGGAACTTCTCGATCTTGAAATCCGGGCTGGTCAGCGACGGATCCGCCTCGATCCGCACCGCCATGCCGTAACGCGCCTCGATCTGCGCGATATGCTCGCGCTTGGCGTTCATGAGGAAATTCACGATGCCGATCGGGGCCGTAAGAAGCACTTCGCCGGAACGCTGGCGGGTTCCCTCCTCCTCGAGCTGGCGAATGATCGACAGCGCCAGGTTGTCGTCCGAGCGCAGGATGCCCGTGCCGTGACAATGCGGGCAGGGCTGCGTGGTCGCCTCGATCATCCCGGGGCGCAGGCGCTGGCGACTCATCTCCAGCAGGCCGAACCCGGAAATGCGCCCGACCTGGATACGCGCGCGATCGGTCTTGAGCCGTTCCTTGAAGCGCTTCTCGACGGCGGCGTTGTTCTTGCGCTCTTCCATGTCGATGAAATCGATCACGATGAGCCCGGCCAGGTCGCGCAGACGCAGCTGGCGCGCGATCTCGTCGGCGGCTTCCAGATTGGTCTTGAGCGCGGTGTCCTCGATCGAGCCTTCCTTGGTGGCCCGTCCCGAATTGATGTCGATCGCCACCAGCGCCTCGGTCACGCCGATCACGAGATATCCGCCCGACGGCAGTTGCACCGTGGGGTTGAACATCGAGGACAGGTAGCTCTCCACCTGATAGCGCGCAAAGAGCGGCAGCGAGTCCTGATAGTGTTTCACATGGCGCGCATGGGACGGCATGATCATCTTCATGAAGTCCTTGGCCACGCGGTAGCCATCCGCGCCCTCCACAAGCACCTCGTCGATCTCGCGGTTGTAGAGGTCGCGGATCGCGCGCTTGATCAGGTCGCCCTCCTCGTAGATCGGTGCGGGCGCGATGGATTTCAGCGTCAGCTCGCGGATCTGTTCCCACAGCCGCATGAGGTATTCGTAGTCGCGCTTGATCTCCGCCTTGGTGCGCTGCGCCCCCGCGGTGCGGATGATCAGCCCCGCCCCTTCGGGCACGATGAGCGACCCGGCGATATCCTTGAGCTTCTTGCGGTCGGCGGCGTTGGTGATCTTGCGCGAGATGCCGCCGCCGCGCGCGGTGTTGGGCATCAGCACGCAGTAGCGCCCGGCGAGCGACAGATAGGTGGTCAGCGCCGCGCCCTTGTTGCCGCGCTCTTCCTTGACGACCTGCACGAGCAGGATCTGCCGGACCTTGATCACCTCCTGAATCTTGTAGCGGCGCGGACGCGGCTTGCGCGCGCTGCGGATCTCTTCGGACACGTCCTCATCGGCGACCGACTCGATGTCCGAATCGAGTTCCGTGGCGTGATCGACCGCGGCGTAGGGCTTGGCACCATTCTCCGCTTCCTCGCCCGCGCTGCCCTGCGCCGTGGCAGCGGCGGCATCCTCTGCCCG
>CAZMBT010000190.1:0-571 GCA_964564395.1 uncultured Alkalilacustris sp. | reverse complement strand
TTGTCCTCGTCGGCTGGCTCGACCGCAGTCCCTCGGCGCGGGCGGATATCCTCGGCCTGCTCCCCATCCGAGACAGCTTCGATCCGGTCATCAATCTCGGTCGCATGGTCAGCGGCGCTGTAGGGTTCATCCTGATCAGCACCCGGCGTCGGTGCAGGGTCCTGCAGTTCCGCGCCATCAGATGCAGACACGACCTCGGTCTGTGCTGTTTCGGCCGGTTCCGCGTCAGACGCGGTCTCTTCATCTGCCGCCGACCCGGCATCAGCCTGCGCGACAGAAGCATCAGCCGGTATCGAAAAACCTTCGATCACATCATCGGTGTCATCCCCGTCGGGCTCGACAATATCCATCCCGCTGATGTCACGGCTCTCGACCTGATCCGGCGCGCTGGCGCGCTCGGGTCTGGGGCCAGGCTTGCGCCGGTTTGACGCGCGCTGCACAGTCTTGACGCTCTGCGCGCGCGGCGCGGGTTTCGCAATCTCTTCTTCCGGATCATCGGCCAGAGCGCGCTCTTCTTCCAGAAGAGCCGCCCGGTCAGCCGCCGGGATCTGGTAGTAGTCAGGGTGGATTT
>CAZMBT010000189.1:0-4604 GCA_964564395.1 uncultured Alkalilacustris sp. | reverse complement strand
GCGCCGATCTCGCCTTCGAGCAACAGCACATCGCCCCGCCCGAGGCGCGGCGCCAGCCACTGCGCGAAGGCGTCGGTGGCTTCAGGTGAGATCAGGTCGCGCGAGATGGCATGTGCGTCGGACATGCCCCTTGCTAGCGCGGCCGCGCCCCATGCCGCAAGCAACGCTTTCGTCCCGCATCACCTGGCCGGTCCTTGCCCCGGCACCATGCGCCAACTTGCGCCGGGGGCCGGTCGTTTCGATGCGTCACCCCCCCATATCCCGCCCGGCGGCCGCGGGCGTGGCTCGCGCGCCGGCCGCATCCGCCACACCGCCATCGGCCCTGTCCGGGGGCGCCGCGGTTGCGGGGCGAAAGCCCACAAGCATCCGCCCCCCCGCCAGCGGCGCCGCGCGGCAGTCCAGCCGGCGCCCGTCGCGCAGCCGGACGCTGCCGCACCGGACCGCATCACCCGCGGTCACCGCGGGGACTCCGTCCCGCAGGAGGCTCCAGAAGCGGGACGGTCCGCTCTGCCCCTGCCAATGCGCCAAGGCTTCGCGCAGGCCGACCTCGGCAAGGCGCATGCCCGGATCGACGCCCCACAGCCGGGCATAGGCGGCGTTCGATGCCACCAGCTCACCGGACGCGGCGAACACCGCGATCGCCTCGTCAAGACTGTCGATCAGCGCCTGCAGGGTCTGCAACTCGGCCCGCAGGCGCCGCGTCACTGTGACCTCCGAGCTGATATCCTCCAGCAGCAAGGCGATCCCGCCATCGGGATGGGGCTGGCCCGTGACGCTGAAGGTATGGCCGGTCGGCACGTTCCATATCTCCTCGAAATCGCCGGCTTCGGCGGCCTCTTCCAGCTGCGTCAGCCGGTTGCGCCATTCCTTGTAGTCGCGGGGCTCGGGCAGGATGCGGTCATCGCGCAAACGGTCGAGCACCGCGGCGAGCGATGGACGCCCGGACAGAAACGCGGGGTCGACCCCCGTCATGTCCACCAGTGCGGGGTTGAACATCTGCAAAAGTCGCTGGCGGTCGAACACGGCGATACCGAAGGGCATCTGGGCGAAGCTGCGTGTCAGCGTCTGCCGGAACTCGCGCAGAGCATGCTCGGCCTGCACAACCTGATCGGCCGGGCTGGCAAAGACCAGCATACCGCCATCCGGCTGCGGCCGCGACACGATGTCGAACCACCGCGCCGCGCCGGTGCCGCTCCCGAGCGGGCGACGCGTGCCATCCTGCGGCGCCTCGAACAACTCGGGAAGCGGCCAGGGAAGCGCCGCGTCGGAAGTCCCGGCATCGGCGGCGACGAGATCGAGATAGGCGCGATTGGCCCATGTCACGGTGCCGTCGGCATCACGCCGCCAGATCAGGATCGGTGCCTCGGCCGCGACGTCGCGCAGGCGTTGCAGTTCCTCCTCCTGCGTCCAGAGGGTGAGCGCATCCGCCTCTCCCACGCCCGGCGCTCCGAGCAGGGTAAGGCGCAGCTTGCCCGCGAGCCGCTCCAGCCGCAGCGCCGGCACGCCCTCCTGCGCAGCGCCACCGCGTCCGGCCAGCAGGGTCAGCGTCTCATGCGGCTCCAGCGCTTCGGCTTGCGCCGCCAGATCCGGAAACCGCCCTTCCAGACACCGCACGAGCCGATCCCAGTCGTTGCCGGGAGGCTCGGCAGCCTCCCCGAAGAAGCGCCAAGCGCGCGGGGTGGCATCGCAAAGCGTGTCGTCGTCGAACAGCAGCACAAGCGCGTCGTCGTGATCCGCATCAACGGTCGGCGCTGCCGCCCCGCCCGCAGACAGGAACCGATGCACGACGAGCAACGCAGCCACCGCGACCAGAAGCGACCCCGCGACCAGAACGAGCGCGAGCAGCAGATGATCAGCCATGTCCCCCCCAGCGGCTGTGGCCATCGGGAAAGACTTGTCGAGATTGGTTAATCGCTGGTTAAGAGTTGCGTTACGGCAGGATCGGCCGGTTCTCGCCCAGCGGGGCGGCGGCATCGACTTCGATGCGCTCCTGCGGCCAGCGCAAGGTGACCACCGCCCCCGCGCCGTCGTGCCGGTTGGCGAAGGTCAGCTCCGCGCCCGACCGCTCCAGCAGGGTCTTGGCGATGAACAGACCCAGCCCCATGCTGTCATATCCCGGTCGCCGACCCGAAGCCGCGCGGTGCCGCATGAAGGGGTCCCCGATGCGCGCCAGCACCTGCGGCGCGAAACCGGGGCCGTCATCCAGGATGCGGATGGTGACGGTGTCACCGTCCCAGCGCAGTTCGATCCAGACCTCGCTGCGGGCGAAGTCCACCGCATTCTGGATCAGATTGCGCAGACCATGAATCGTCTCCGGGCGGCGCTGCACGATCAACTGATCGGCGGCGCGTGGCCCTTGCGGACAGGCATCGACATGAACTGTCTTGCCGCGCTCCACATGCGGCTCGGCAGCCTCGCGGACCAGTTCGGGCAGGGGTGCCTGACGCAGATGCAGATCATCCTTTCCCGCCCGGCCCATCGAGCGCAGGATATCGCGGCAGCGGTCGGCCTGCTCGCGGATCAGGCGCGCGTCATCGCGAAGCTCGGGGGTGTCGGCGAGTTCGGTCTCCAGCTCGCCGCTGACCAGCTTGATCGTGGCCAGAGGTGTTCCGAGCTCATGCGCGGTCGCCGCCACCACGCCGCCGAGATCGGTCATGCGCTGTTCGCGTCCCAGCGCCAGCTGCGTCGCCTGCAGCGCCTCGCGCATGCTGTGGATCTCGGACGCGACCCGATGCACATAAAGCCCCAGAAAGACGATGCCGATCACGATCGCGAGCCAGTGACCCAGCTCGAATATCGGCGGCAAACTCAACGGCGCGCCGCTTTCGAGACGCAGCGGCTGATGAAAGAAGGCCAGCAGCGTCACGAGCATGATCGACAGCAGGCCAAGCACCACCGTGGTGCGCAGCCGCAGCGCTGTCGCCGAGATCGTCACCGGCGCCAGCATCAGCATGGCGAACGGATTCGCCAGCCCGCCCGTCAGGTGCAGAAGGAACGCCAGCTGTGCGATGTCATACATCAGTGTCAGCATGGCCTCGGCTTCGGAAAGCCGCCGGTTTGCCGGCAGCGCCGCCATCGAGACGATATTGGCCAACACCGAAACGCCGACGACCAGATAGCTGAGCAGCACATCGAATTGCAGCCCGAGTACCCGGTCGGCGACGGTTATCGCCGCGAACTGCCCGGCCACCGCCAGCCAGCGCAGCAGGATGAGCGTGCGCAGCCGCACCCAGCCACTATGGGTTTCGCGACCGAGCAGAGCGGGGGCCGTCGCCGACATGATGGGGCCTGTTGTCACAGTTGCTTGAAAACGCATTGTTCGGCCGCGCATCTTAGCGCATCAATGCGCGGTGGCGAGTCCGGGCGCCGAGCGCACCGATACCGCATGGATAGCTGACGGAGAGTGGTGATGGCACGCATTTATCTGTTCTCGGCCGCGGCCCTGGTGGCGGCGATGCTGGGCGGGCTTCTCTATGTCGTGGTGATGGGCGGCCCGGCCTCCGACGACCAGTTCGCACAATGTCGCGCCTCGCAGGTCGCATCCGGCAGCGGCGATATCGGCGGCCCCTTCGAGCTGGTTCATCACGAGGGCCATACCGTGACCGAGGAGGACGTGATCACCAAGCCGACGCTGATCTATTTCGGCTACACCTTCTGCCCCGACGTGTGCCCGCTGGACAATGCCCGCAATGCCCAGGCCGTGCAAATGCTGTCCGAGCGCGGCCGCGACGCGCAGCCCGTCTTCATCACCGTCGACCCGAAGCGCGACACCCCGGAGGTCATGGCCGATTTCGTGCCTGCCTTTCACCCCGAGATGATCGGGCTCACCGGTTCGGACGAGCAGGTGCGCGCCGCCGCGCAGGCCTATCGCGCCTTCTACAACGCCCATGAAGCGGACGACGATTTCTACCTCGTCGATCACTCCACCTTCACCTACCTGATGATGCCCGAACACGGCTTCGTCGAGGTCTTCCGGCGCGACGAAGGGGTAGAGGCGCTGGCGGATCGTGTCGCCTGCTATATCGACGCCGCCTGAGGTCGCGCGCACCCGAACGACCGCGTCGCAACCTGCGCGCCGGGCGCGCAAATTGACCCCGGCGCCACAGCGCCCTACAACCGGCACAGGACTTGCGGGAAAGGGCATTGCGGCATGGTCAACGCATATACGGGCACTGAGAAGTCGCTGCTGATCGTCGACGACGACGAACCTTTCCTGCGCCGTCTGGCCCGCGCGATGGAAAAGCGCGGTTTCGCGCCGGTGACCGCGGTCGGCTCGGTCGCGGAGGGGCGTGCCGCGGTGGACGACGCACCGCCCGCCTACGCGATCGTGGATCTTCGGCTGGAAGATGGCAACGGCCTCGACGTCGTCGAGAAGCTGCGCGAACGCCGGCCCGACAGCCGCATCGTGGTGCTGACCGGATACGGCGCCATCGCGACGGCGGTTGCGGCGGTAAAGATGGGCGCGACCGACTATCTGTCGAAGCCGGCGGGTGCGGATGACATCGCCAACGCGCTGCTCGCCGAGGGCGAGAGCCTGCCACCCCCCCCCGACAACCCGATGTCGGCCGACCGCGTGCGCTGGGAGCATATCCAGCGCGTCTTCG
>CAZMBT010000188.1:0-4627 GCA_964564395.1 uncultured Alkalilacustris sp. | reverse complement strand
AGGAAACCGAATTCGCCCCGGGCGGCGAGGCGCATCTGCGGCGCGCCGGCGCCGAGGCCTCCGAGGGCGAATTCGAGGCCTACATGTTCCTGCGCCGGAACCCGCGCGGCGTGCATTTCGAGCGCTGGCGCCACGCCTTCGGCTGCGGCAAATGGTTCCATGCCGCACGCTGCACCCGCACGCTGGAGGTCTTCGCCACCTATCCGGCGCAGACCACCGCGCCGCCGCCCGACGTGACCCAGGCCATCGCCGCGCGGCGCCCCGACTGGGAGGGCTGGACATGAGCGCCCGTCTGCAGACCGGCGGCCGCCTGATCGCGCGCGACCGCAAGTTCGATTTCACCTTCAACGGCCGCAGCTTCACCGGGCTGGCCGGCGATACGCTCGCCTCGGCGCTGCTGGCCTCGGGGCAGGTGCTGATGGGGCGGTCCTTCAAGTACCACCGCCCGCGCGGGGTCGTGGCCTCCGGCGCCGAGGAACCCAACGCGCTGGTCAATCTGGGCACCGGCGCGCGCTTCGAGCCGAACCAGCGCGCCACCACGACCGAGCTGTTCGACGGCCTCACCGCAACCAGCCAGAACCACTGGCCCAGCTTGGAGTTCGATATCGGCGCCGTCAACCAGCCGCTGGCGCGCTTCCTGCCCGCGGGCTTCTACTACAAGACCTTCATCAATCCGCGCCCGTTCTGGAAGCACGTGTTCGAGCCGGTGATCCGCCGCTCGGCGGGGCTGGGCAAGGCGCCGCGCGAGGCGGATGCCGACCGCTACGAACTGCTCTATGCCTTCGCCGATGTGCTGGTCGTCGGCGGCGGTGTCGCCGGGCTGCAGGCGGCGCTGAGCGCGGCGCGCAGCGGCGCGCGCGTGCTGGTGCTGGAGCAGACCCCGCATTGGGGCGGGCGCGCGCCGGTGGACGGCGTGGACATCGATGGCAGGCCCGCCGATGACTGGATCGCCGCCACTCTGCGCACGCTGGAGGCCATGGACAATGTGACGCTGCGGCCGCGCTGCATGGCGGCAGGCGTGCATGATCACGGCTACGCGCTGGGCTATGAGCGGCTGACCGATCACGCGCCGGGGCAGGACGCGCCGCGCCACCGGCTCTGGCGCATCCGCGCGCGCCGCATCGTCACCGCCACCGGCGCGATCGAGCGGCCGCTGTCGTTTGCCGGCAACGACCGGCCCGGCGTTATGCTGGCCTCGGCGATGCGCGACTATGTCGTCAACTGGGCCGTCAGCCCCGGCGCGCGCACGGTCGTCGTGACCAACAATGACGACGCCTATCGCACGGCGCTGGCGCTGCACGGCGCCGGGCTCGAAGTGCCGGCCATTCTGGATGCGCGCGACACCGCCTCCGGCGCACTGCCGCAGCAGGCGCGCGCGGCCGGCATCCGCATCGCCACGGGCCGCGCCATCGCGTCGGTCAAGGGCGGCCGGCGCGTCACCGGGGTCGAGGTCTGTGCCCAGGCGGGCGATGGCGCCGTCGAGGAGACGATCGCCTGCGACGCGGTCGCGATGTCGGGCGGCTGGTCGCCCGTGGTGCATCTGTACTCGCACAGCGGCGGCAAGCTGCAATGGGACGACGCGCAGGCGCTGTTTCGCCCCGACCCCGGGCACGCCCCGACCGGGCATGACGGCGCGCCCTTCGTTCTGGCGGCGGGCGCCGCCAATGGCGTCCTGACGGCGGCCGAGGGGCTGCAGGACGCGCATGATGCGGGCTGCGCGGCGGCGCGGCAGGCCGGGGCGCCGGCGCCCGGCGACGCGCCGGTCGCGGCGCAGGCGACGGCCCCCGCCGAGGAACCGCTCGCGCCGGTCTGGATCATGCCGCGCAATGCCGGAGCGAAGCTGCGCAGCAAGATGTGGCTGGACTATCAGAACGACGTCAAGGTCTCGGATGTGCAACTGGCCGCGCAGGAAGGCTATGAAAGCGTCGAGCACGCCAAGCGCTACACCACGCTGGGCATGGCGACCGATCAGGGCAAGCTGAGCAACATCAACGGGCTCGCCGTGCTGGCCGAAGCCCGCGGCGCGGCCATCCCCGACGTCGGCACCACCACCTTCCGCCCGCCCTACACGCCGATCTCCTTCGGGGCGATTGCCGGCGATGCGCGCGGTGACACCTTTCAGCCGCTGCGCCGCACCCCCATCCACGCCTATCACGAAGCGCAGGGCGCGCGCTTCGAGCCGGTGGGCCATTGGCGGCGCCCCTACTGCTATCCGCGCCCCGGCGAGACGGCCCATGACGCCGTGCAGCGCGAGGTGCGCAACGCGCGCGGCGGGCTTGGCCTGCTCGATGCCTCGACGCTGGGCAAGCTGCTGGTCAGCGGTCCGGATGCCGAACGGTTCGTGGACATGCTCTACACCGGCAAGATGAGCACCCTGAAACCGGGCAAGTGCCGCTACGGGCTGATGTGCAACGAGGACGGCTTCCTGATGGATGACGGCGTGGCCGCCCGCCTCGATGCCCGCAGCTTCCTGTGCCACACCACATCGGGCGGCGCCGAGACGGTGCATGGCTGGATGGAGGACTGGCTGCAATGCGAATGGTGGGACTGGCGCGTGCATGTCGTCAATCTGACCGAGCAGTTCGCGCAGATCGCCGTGGTCGGACCGCAGGCCCGCGACGCGCTGCAGGCGCTGGGCGGCATGGATCTGTCCGATGAGGCGCTGCCCTTCATGGGCTTTGCCGAAGGCACGCTGGGCGGGTTTCGCGCGCGGGTTTTCCGCATCTCCTTCTCCGGCGAGCTGAGCTACGAGATCGCGGTGCCCGCCTCGCACGGGCGCGCGCTGTGGGACCGGCTTCTGGCAACGGGGGCGGATTTCGGCGTCATGCCCTACGGCACCGAGGCGCTGCATGTGATGCGCGCCGAGAAGGGCTTCATCATGATCGGCGACGAGACCGACGGCACGGTCACCCCGCGTGACCTCAACATGGACTGGGCGATCTCGAAGAAGAAGGCGGACTTCCTCGGCAAGCGCGGGATGGCGCGCAGCCATCTGACCGCCCCGGATCGCTGGAAGCTGGTCGGGCTGCAGACCCTTGATGGCAGCGTGCTGCCCGACGGCGCCTACGCCGTGGCCGAAGGCCGCAACGCCGCCGGCCAGCGCAATGTTCAGGGGCGCGTCACCTCGACCTATCATTCGCCCACGCTGGGGCGCGGCATCGCCTTCGGGCTGGTGCGGCGCGGCCCCGAACGGATGGGCGAGGTGATCGAATTCGCCACCACGAAGGGCACCACCATCGCGGCGCGGATCGTTGATCCCGCCTTTCTGGACAGCGAGCAGGAGACGCAGCATGGCTGACACTGCGGTCAGCGCGCTGGGCGGCGCGCAGTATGAGGGCTTTGCCACCGTCACCGAGGCGCCGCCCCAGGGCATGATCACGCTGCGCGGCGATCCCGCCGACGCGGCGCTGCGCGAGACGCTGCGGCGCGAGACCGGGCTCGAGGTGCCCGCGCAGCGCGCCATCTTGCACGGCAGCGACGGCCGCGCAATCGCATGGATGGCCCCCGACGAGCTGATGTTGCTGGTGCCGCATGGCGAGGCCACCGCCCTGACCGACCGGCTGCAGAGCGCGCTGGAGGGACACTTCGCGCTGGCGGTGGAGATGTCGGATGCACGCGCGCTGTTTGCCGTGGAGGGGCCACAGGCGCATGCCGTGCTGGCCAAGCTGTGTCCGGTGGACTTCGCCGAACTCAGCCCCGGCGAGATCCGGCGCACCCGCTGCGCGCAGGTGGCCGCCGCGCTGTGGATGGAGGCGCCGGGGCACTTTCGGCTGATCTGCTTTCGCTCGGTCGCGCAGTATGTCTTCGATCTGCTCGCACGTTCGGCGCGCCCCGGCGGCGAGGTCGGCCGGTTCTGACCGCGCCGCAAGTTTTCGTTTGAGGCCCGCGGCGCGCCCCGCTACAGCCTGCACGACAAGGCGGGGATGCGGCCGGAGGCGCGTGCATGAGCTATCTAGAGGCCCTGATCCTGGGCATCGTCCAGGGCGTGTTCATGTTCGTGCCGGTCAGTTCGACCGCGCATCTGGTGCTGACACAACACCTCATGATCGGCATGGGATCGGATCTGCCGGCGCCCGAAAGCCCGCAGATGATCCTGTTCGATCTGGTGGTGCATGTCGGCACGCTGGTCTCCATCGCGCTGGTGTTTCGCCGCAGCCTGCTGGCGCTGATCCGCGCGGCGGGACGCGAGGTCGTCGCGGCGCTGCGCCCGGCGCCGGACGGACCCGCCGCCCGAACCGGTCTGCGCGCCAGTCGGCCCTTTCTGTGGCTGATCCTGATGGGGGGCGTCACCGTGGCGGTGACCGGGGTATTGGGGCTGTCGCTGCGCCGCTATTTCGAGCTGGTCTTTGCCACCCCGCAGATGCTGGTGCTCACGCTGAGCGTCACGGCGCTGCTTCTGTTCCTCACCGACCGGCTGAGCCGGCGCCCGCTGGGCGTCAAGGCGATCGGGCTGCGCATCGCCGTCGTCATCGGCATCGCTCAGACGCTGGCGCTGATCCCCGGCATCAGCCGCAGCGGCATGACCATCATCGCCGGGCTGTTTTCCGGTCTCAAGCGCCGCTGGGCGGCGGAATACAGCTTTCTGGTCGCGATCCCCACGATCCTGGCCGCAAGCCTGGTGCAAAGC
>CAZMBT010000187.1:0-4651 GCA_964564395.1 uncultured Alkalilacustris sp. | reverse complement strand
GCGGCCTGGTCCATGTCGGCGTCGGGCATGACGATCATGTGGTTCTTGGCACCACCGAAGCACTGCACCCGTTTGCCGTTGGCGCAGCCGCGGCTGTAGATGTATTCCGCGATCGGGGTGGAGCCGACGAAACCGATCGCCTGGATGGTCTCGTTGTCGAGGATGGCATCCACGGCCTCCTTGTCGCCGTTGACGACCTGCAGCACCCCGTCGGGCAGCCCGGCTTCCTTCATCAGCTCGGCCAGCATCAGCGGCACGGAGGGGTCGCGCTCGGAGGGTTTGAGGATGAAGGCGTTCCCGCAGGCCAGTGCCGGGCCGAACTTCCACATCGGGATCATCGCCGGGAAGTTGAACGGCGTGATGCCGGCGGCCACGCCCAGCGGCTGGCGCATGGAATACATGTCGATGCCGGGGCCGGCGCTGTCGGTGTATTCGCCTTTCAGCAGATGCGGCGCGCCGATGCAGAACTCGATCACCTCGAGGCCGCGCTGCACATCACCCTTGGCGTCGGGGATGGTCTTGCCGTGTTCGCGCGAGAGCGCCTCGGCCAGCTTGTCCATGTCGCGATTGAGAAGGTCCACGAATTTCATCATCACGCGCGCGCGGCGCTGCGGGTTGGTCGCACCCCAGGCGCGCTGCGCCTGCGCGGCGCTGGCGACGGCGGCGTCGAGCTCGGCTTTCGAGGCCAGCGGCGCGCGGGCCTGCACCTCGCCGGTCGCGGGGTTGAAGACATCGGCAAAGCGCCCCGAAGTGCCCTTTACGTGCTTGCCGTCGATCCAGTGGGTCAGATCCTGCATCGCGTATTCCTCCAAATCTGTGCGGGGTGCAGGATAGGCTTGCATCACTGCGCTTGAAAGAGGCAGTTTGCCAAAAACGTCTTGCAGAATTTCAGGTACGCCGCATGCCCGATTGGGATGATCTGCGCATCTTTCTGGCCGTCGCGCGCAGCGAGAGCCTGTCGGGCGCGGGGCGCGCGCTCCGGCTTGATCCGGCCACGGTGGGCCGCCGGGTCACCCGCCTGGAAGAGGCGCTCGGCACACGGCTCTTCATCCGTTCGCCGCAAGGCTATGTGCTGACCGATGAGGGGCAGCGCCTGACCGAGCATGCCGCAACCGCCGAACAGGCGGTGGGCAGCGCGGCCGATGCCGTGCGCGGCGTGCCCGGGCGGCTGACCGGGTCGCTGCGTATCGGCGCGCCCGATGGCTGCGCGAACTTCCTGCTGCCGCAGGTCGTGGCGGCGATCTGCGACGACAATCCGGGCCTGGAGGTGCAGATCGTCGCGTTGCCGCGTGTGTTCAACCTGTCGCGGCGCGAGGCGGATATGGCCATCGCCGTCTCGCGACCCGAAGCCGGCCGGCTGACGGTGCAGAAGGTTACCGATTACAAGCTGCATCTGGCCGCGTCGCGCGGCTGGCTGACCCGGCATGGGCCGATCCGCAACCGCGCCGACCTGCAGGGCAAGCGCATCATCGGCTACATCCCCGACATGATTTTCGATCGCGAACTGGACTATCAGGCGCAGATCGGGCCGCAGGCGCCGGGGCTGGCGTCGAATTCGGTGTCGGTGCAACTGTCCTGGGTGCGGCAGGGGGCCGGCGTGGCCGTCGTGCATGATTTCGCGATGCCCTTTGCGCCCGAGCTGGTCAAGCTCCTGCCTCAAGAGGTCGCCCTGAGCCGCAGCTTCTACCTGATCCGACATGCCGATGACCGCCGCGTGGACAGGTTGAACCGTTTTGCCGCCGCCCTGGCGCACGGGCTTCGGCGCGAAGTTGCGCGGCTGGAATCACAAACTTGACAGATGGATGTGCACAGCGGACTCTGGACCCGAGGATGCTGGGAGTCATGCCATGCTGGTGCAGGAGATACTGAAATCCAAGACGGGCGACACCGCCCCGATCATCACCATCAGCCCCGATCACAGCGTGGCCGAAGCCGCCGCGCTTCTGGGGGAGAAGCGCATCGGCGCTGTCGTCGTCTCGTCGGACGGTCAGCGGGTCGAGGGTATCCTTTCCGAGCGCGACATCGTGCGTCAGCTGGGCAAATCCGGCGGTGGCTGCCTGGATATGACCGTACGCGAGCTGATGACCACCGACATCGTCAGCTGCGCGCCGCGCGACAATGCCGATCAGATCCTGACCCGGATGACCGAAGGGCGTTTTCGTCACATGCCGGTGATGCGCGACGGGGCGATGATCGGCGTCATCTCGATCGGCGATGTGGTCAAGGCGCGGCTGTCCGAGCTGTCGATGGAAAAGCAGTCGTTGGAGGGGCTGATCACGGGGCATTGAGTCGCGCGTGACCCGGCCCGCATCGGGGCCGCCGCTGCAAATTTCTCCTTGCGCCCGCGCGGGCAATATTGTTGCGTCCCCACAAGCAAGATGGGGACTAGGCAATGCGCACCGGACTCTACCCCGGCACTTTCGATCCGATCACCTACGGCCATGTCGACATCATCAACCGGGCCGCCGTTCTGGTGGACCGGCTGGTGATCGGGGTGGCGATCAACCGCGACAAGGGGCCGCTTTTCGATCTGGACGAGCGGGTCGCGATGATCGAGGCCGAGGGCGTCAAGCTCAGCGCGCGCACCGGCACCGAGATCATCGTGCATCCGTTCGAGAATCTGCTCATCGATTGCGCACATGATGTCGGCGCACAGGTCATCATCCGCGGGCTGCGCGCGGTGGCCGATTTCGAGTACGAATTCCAGATGGTAGGGATGAACCGCGCGCTCGATTCCAGTGTCGAAACCGTGTTCCTGATGGCCGAGGCGCGCCACCAGGCGATCGCCTCGAAGCTGGTCAAGGAAATCGCGCGCCTGGGCGGCGATGTCTCGCGATTCGTGCCGCCGGCGGTGAATGACGCGCTGCTGCGCAAGTTCGGCTGATCACGGTATCGTCAGCGCCAGAAGGCCAGCCACTCGATCAGCGCTTCCAGCCATCGGCCGATCTGTATGTGCAGATCCCAGCCCAGATAAAGCTGGTCGGCCGCCATCAGCATCACGATGCACAGCGCGACCCCTATGGCGGTCGCATTGCTCATGGCAGGCGGTGCGATCTGCGCGCAGGCGGCGGCAGGCTCACTGGATCAGCCGCCCCATCGCGCCGGCGACATCGGCCATGCGTGCGGAGAACCCCCATTCATTGTCGTACCAGGCCAGCACGCGCACCGTACGCCCGCCGACGACCCTGGTCTGATCCGGGGCAAAGATCGAGGATTGCGCGGTGTGGTTGAAATCGACGGACACCTTGGGCTCCGGATCATAGGCCAATACCGCACCCATGTGACCCGCCGCCGCCTCGCGCACCACCTCGTTGATGTCGTCGGCCGTGACGTCGCGTGACGCCTCGAAGGTCAGATCGACGGCACTGACATTCGGGGTCGGGACGCGTATCGCGCTGCCGTCCAGCTTGCCGGCGAGTTCGGGCAGCACCGAGCCGATGGCGCGGGCCGCGCCGGTCGAGGTGGGGATCATCGCCATGGCCGCGGCGCGCGCGCGGTAGAGATCGGAGTGCCGGCGGTCCAGCGTCGGCTGATCGCCGGTGTAGGAATGGATCGTGGTCATGATTCCGCGCTCGATTCCGACGGCGTCGTTGAGCACCTTCGCCAGCGGCGCGAGGCAGTTCGTCGTGCAGGACCCGTTCGAGACGACGAGATGTTCGGGCTTCAGGCTGCGATGGTTCACGCCGTAGACGATGGTGCTGTCGGCGTTCGTGGCCGGCGCGGAGACGAGAACGCGGCGCGCGCCGCGCTCCAGATGCACCGCCGCCTTGGCGCGGTCGTTGAACTTGCCGGTGCATTCGAGCACGACATCCACGCCGTCCCAGTCAAGCTCGGTCGGGTCATAGGTCGAGGCGACGCGAATCGGCCCCTGACCCAGATCGATGGTGTCCCCCTCGACGCGAATGGTGCCCGGAAAACGGCCATGAACACTGTCATATTTCAGGAGATGCGCATTCGTCTCGATCGGACCAGTCGCGTTGATTCCGACCACCTGCACATCGTTGCGCGCGCTCTCGGCGATATGCGCCAGCGTGCAGCGTCCGATGCGCCCGAAACCGTTGATGCCGATCGTGACCGTCATGGGCAAACTCCTTAACGCGTGAGTTGCGCCAGCCTATAGGCAAGCCGACGCGCGGAGTGAAGCGAAAATACGCAATCTCTCAGCATGTTAGCGCAAAACATGGGATGTTTGCGCAAACGGCCGGCGGGATACCCAAGTCGGCGCTGCCGCGCAACCGCGCCTGCCCCGCGCGCGGCGTGTGGGGCAGGCAGGGCAGGGTCGGTGCGGGCCGGGCCTCAGCCGAGAAGCGCGCGCACCCGCTCGGCGACGACGTCGGCGGTGATGCCGAATTCCTCGAAAAGTCGTGGCGCCGGGGCCGAGGCGCCGAACCCCTGCATCCCCACGAAATCGGCCTTTGCGCCTCGGCCTCGCTCGCCGCAAAGCCAGCGCTCCCAGCCGAAAGCGGCGCCCGCCTCGACGGCGACGCGCACCGGCCCGGCCGGCAGCACGCGGCGGCGATAGGCTTCATCCTGCTGAGCGAAGAGTTCGAGGCAGGGCATGGACACGACCCGCGTGCCGATCCCCTCGGCCTGCAACGCCTCGCGCGCGGCCAGCGCGATCTCCACCTCCGAGCCGCTGGCCATCAGGATC
>CAZMBT010000186.1:0-4662 GCA_964564395.1 uncultured Alkalilacustris sp. | reverse complement strand
TCCGGGTGCCCACGCCGAACGTGTCGGCGGTGGATCTGTGCTTCATGGCGCGCGAAGCGGTCACCGTGGACGCCGTCAACGACGCGATGCGCGCGGCCGCCGCCGCCGGGCCGATGGCCGGGATCCTGACGGTGACCGACGATCCGCTGGTGTCGATGGATTTCAACCATGACGCCACCTCCGCGATCTTCGCCACCGACCAGACCCGCATCACCGAGGGCGGCATGATCCGTGTGCTCAGCTGGTACGACAATGAATGGGGCTTCTCCTGCCGCATGCTCGACGTGGCGGCCGCGATGGGCCGCGTGTGAGCGCGGGGCGGCCGCGTCAGCCCGGCCTGCGCCCGCGCAGCCGCAGCGACGCGACTGCAAGCCCGGGCAGGATGGCCGCGCAGGCGGCGTAGCGGCCGGCCAGCCGCTTCGGGTCATCGAGGAGGCGCCATAGCCATTCCAGCGCCAGCCGGCGCATCCAGCGGGGTGCACGGCGCTGCGTGCCGGCGACGAAGTCGATGCCCGCACCGACCGAGACGAAGCCGACATCCGGCATGCGCCGTGCCGCGCGTGCCACCAGTCGTTCCTGTTTCGGCGCGCCGAGCGACACGAGCACGAGCCGCGCCCCCGCCGCCGCCAGTTCGTCGAGCGCTGCATCGGCGTCCGCGCCCTCCGGGTCGAGACCCATCGGCGGGGCGACGCGCGCGACCACGTCAAGGCCCGGACAGGCCGTGGCAAGGCGCTCTGCTGCGGTCGCGAGGGCCCCATCGGTTGTGCCCAGAAACCCGACCGGAATACCGCGCCGCGCCGCGATCTGCGCCAGCGGGGCAACCAGTTCCGAACCCGGAACAAGCGAAACCGGCCGCCCCGCCAGGCCGCGCATCCAGACCACGGGCCGGCCATCGGCGACGACGTGGCTGTGTGCGGCATAGGCGGCGCGGAACTCGGGCTGACGGCGCAGCTTGACCAGATGGTCGAGATTCATCGTGGCAAGAGAAAACCCGCGCCCCGCCACGAGCAGATCCTCGAGCTCGGCCAGCAGCGACGCCCGGTCGGGCCGGTTAATCAGCGTCAAGGCCCAGGATAGCAAATCAGAAGGCCGGTGCGGTCGCGACGGACCGGTCTGCACAGGCTCCGCATCAACAGGTTTCTGGTGAATCCGGGGGGCGGGCTTCATGCTGCTTCGCGCGCCGCTGCGCCGTTCCAGCGAGATGCCTGCTCGCGCTCCACCGCTTCGATTGCGCGGCGCTTTCCCATGAACAGAGCCAGTCGCTGATAACGACGAAGAAACCTGCGCAAATCGGGGTCGTCATGTTGCCGATCTTGGCGCAATGCTGCTGCGAGAAAACCCCAGATCATCGCGATGCCCCCGATGATATAGGGGCGCTGCAGCATGCGGTAGGCAGCGGTCGCAACGAAGTAGAACGGATCGCTGCCCATGAAATACTGTCCTGAGCCGTGGCGACTCCGCCCGGTGAGGATGCCGCGTTGCGAGGCGCCCATGGGACGCAGATGTTCGAAACGAAGCTCGGGCTCATCCCAGCTGCGCACCGTCCAGCCGAGTTGACGCGCCTTGTGGCAATCAATGCCGTCCCACATCACGCCATGAACGAAGCCGCCGATGTCACGAAAGCAGGAGATCCGGTAGAACTTGGTCATTCCAACCGACATCTCGTCCCCGCATCTTTCGCTCGTGAGCTTGCCAGACGCTGATCGGGAATACGGCTTGCCACTGCAACTGCCGAGCCGTGGCATTGCGCGCATCCGATCGATAAGCAGCTCGAAGTATCGCGACGGCAGCTCCAGATCGAGATCAAGCTTGCACAGGTATTCGAAGTCGTCGAGATCGACCTCGGCAAGACCGTCATAAAATGCCTGTACAACGCCCGGACCGACCGCGCGGCTGCCGCGATCCCGGCGCTTCACGACGCGTATCCAGTTGTGGCGGGCTTCGTATTCGGCCAGGATCTCGGGTGTCCGATCGCTGGAGCCGTCATCGACAACGATCCATAGATCCGGCCGCACGCTTTGTTTCAGAACGCTGTCGATACAACGCTGAAGGTACCGTGCCTCGTTGCGGCAAGGCGAGATCGCGATGAAACGATCACGAGGTTGCGGTCCGGATGGTGGCATACCAATATTCCCCGACATTTGTCGCAGTGGACCACGCGACCAGGTTAGAATCAATTCGAGTGCAGGGGAATCTCAAGCCGCTGCCCAGCACATTCAGATCATGGCAGCGCCGGACAGCCAACCCAATCCCCGATCTTGCTGGCGCTGCTGGTCGTATCAATTTATCACGCAAGAGCGCAGGCTCGAAGGATATGACGTGTGACTGCAGATGCATCTTCTTCACCCGTGGTGCAGCAGCCCGACTCGCAGCTTCATGCGGCGACCGAACGGATCTCGACCGCCCCGATCATGCCGGGGCCGGTCGCCTACCTGACCGGCAGCTACCCCAAGGCATCGCATACATTCATTCAGCGGGAGGTGGCCGCGCTGCGCGCGGAGGGGGTCGAGGTGCTGACCTTTTCCGTGCGCCGGAGTTCCGCAGCCGATCTGTCGGGTCCTGCGCAGCACGCCGAATCCGCCGAAACCTTCGCCATCCTCGAAACCGCTCGGGCCCCGCTCCGGTTGTTGATGACGCAGCTGACAGGGTTTCTGCAGGCGCCTCGACGCAGCGTCTCTGCGCTGAGACTGGCCCTTTCAACTCGGCCGCCCGGTTGGAAGGGGCTGCTTTGGCAGCTGTTCTACCTTGCCGAGGCGAATATTCTCGCCGTTCAGTTGCGTCGCCGTGATGTGGTACATCTGCACAATCATTTCGGCGATTCAAGCTGCACGGTCGCGATGCTGGCCAGTACGCTGACGGGAATCCCGTATAGCTACACCGAACACGGGCCGACCGTCTTCTATGCGCCGCATTACTGGCGACTTGATGTGAAGGCAGCGCGTGCGCGCTTTGTCGCCTGCATCAGCCACTACTGCCGTGCCCAGGTGATGCTGTTCTCCGATCAGGTGCATTGGGAACGGCTGAAGCTGGTTCGCTGCGGCATAGAGCCGGAACGCTACGATGCCGCTGCGCGGGCCGATCAGCCCTGTGACCGTATTCTGTTCATCGGCCGTCTGGCTGCGGTCAAGGGGGTCGTGCTGCTGCTTCAGGCCTTTTCGGAGTTGCGTCAGCGGCATCCTGGCTTGTCGCTCATGCTCGTTGGCGATGGACCGGAGCGCGACACCTTGCACAAGCAGGCCGCGGCCATGGGCTTGTCCGGGGTGGTCGAATTCGCGGGTCAATTGGGAGAGGACGAAGTCGCCGAGGCCCTGGCCGGGGCCGACATGCTGGTGTTGCCCAGCTTTGCTGAAGGGGTGCCGGTGGTGTTGATGGAAGCGATGGCAAGCCGGTTGCCGGTGATCGCGACCCGCGTCGGCGGCGTGGCCGAGTTGGTCGAGGACGGGGTCAACGGCCTTCTGGTCGCGCCGGGGGATGTCGCCGGGCTGATCTGTGCGATGGAGCGGCTGCTGCGTGACCCGGATCTGCGGCGCCGGATGGGGCAGGCGGGGCGTGCGGTGGTCGAGTCCCGTCACGATGTGCGATCCGAAGCGCGCCGCCTTCTGGCGCTGTTTCAGGCGGCGGCGGACCCGCAAAGGTGATGCGCCGCCGCTGCCCGGCCTCACTCGCCCCGCTCGCGCGCCGTGCGTTCGGCCTGGATCTTCCGGATGCGCTCGGGCCAGGTGGACCGGATGAAGGCCAGCACCGCCTCGATTTCCGCATCGCTGAGGACGCCGCCGAACCCCGGCATGCCCGACGGCATGTCCACCCCCAGATCGTCGAGCACCGGCCGGCCGCCGCGGCGCACGTAGTCGAACAGGAAGTCATCGCCGTGATGCCAGGTATGCCCGGTTTCGTCATGCGGCGGCGGTGGCAGGCGCCCGTCCGGCCCCGGCGACTTCCAGTCCGGCGCGCCTTCGAGTTGTGCGCCATGGCAGGCTGCGCAATGCGTCTCGTAGATCTCGGCCCCACGCGCGATCTCCGAGGCGGCCGCGGCCGGGGCGAAGCCGGCGGTCACGACTGCCAGCGCGGGCATTGCTGAACGTAAGGTCATCTGGACCCTCCTGTCTCGATGGACGCCCGGCCGCGGAGCAGGCGCGCCGACCATCAGCCAGCCCTTCCCTGCCGAAACCCGTGCGGCGGCGCAAGGTCCGGAAGCCGGCGATATGCGGGCACCGTCGTCGTCCAGGATGCCTCCGGGCGATTGGCCTTCGGCAGCGGACGTGGCAGTGTCGGCGTCGCAACCGGACCCAGCCGGAACAAGGACATTCCCGATGACCGATCTCGACCGTATCCTGAAGTATATCGACGACAATCGCGCGGACCATGTCGCCCGGCTGATCGAGTACCTGCGCCATCCCAGCATCAGCGCGCAGAATTTCGGCATCGCCGAGGTCGCCGCACTCCTGGTGGAGAAGCTGACGGCGCTGGGCCTGGAGGCCGAGGCCGTGCCGACCGAGGGGCACCCGATGGTGCTCGGGCGCTTCGACGCTGTGCCCGACGCGCCGACGGTTCTGCTTTACGGGCATTACGACGTCCAGCCGCCCGACCCCGAGAAGGCCTGGGTCAGCCCGCCCTTCACCCCCACGATCCGTGACGGGCGGATCTTCGCGCGCGGCGCAGGCG
>CAZMBT010000185.1:0-4682 GCA_964564395.1 uncultured Alkalilacustris sp. | reverse complement strand
GCCTCGACGAAGGCGATATAGCCGGGCACCTTGTAATAGGCGAGCTGGTCGAGCGCCCAGTCCACGATGCGTTCGGCCAGCGCGGCATCCGGCGTCGCGCTGACGCTCAGGCAGGCAAAGACCTCGTCGCCGCGCAGCTCGTCGGGCACGGCGGTCACCGCCGCCGCGGTGATGTCGGGGTGGCGCATCAGGACCGATTCCACCTCGACCGCCGCGATGTTCTCGCCCGAGCGGCGGATCACGTTCTTCTTGCGATCGACGAAGAACACCATGCCATCGGCCTCGCGGCGCACGATGTCGCCGGTGTGAAACCACCCGCCCTGCCAGACCTGCGCGGTGGCCTCCGGATCCTTGTGATAGGCGGTGAAGAACCCGCGGCGCGGCTGCGCCCCGGCGCGCCGCACCAGCAATTCGCCCGGCGCGCCCGGCGCGACATCGGCGCCGGCGTCATCGACGATGCGCAGCTCCAGCTCCGGGCCCGGCCGGCCCAGACAGCTTTCGCCGACGCGGCGCGGACGGTCATTCGCCGCGATCACCGCCCCGGCGCCGGTCTCGGTCATCGCCCAGGCCTCGACCAGCGGAAAGCCGAAGCGCGATTCGAACGGCGCATGCAGCTTGGGGTCGATGCCGGCGCCGAAGCCGAAGCGCACCTCATGCGCGCGGTCTTCGGGGGTTTGCGGCAGGCTCATCAGCATCGACGGCATCACGCCGAGATAGTGCAGGCAGCTCGCCCGCGCGGCGCGCACCGACTCCCACCAGCTGCGCGGGTGAAACCGGTCGAGCACCGTCAGACACCCGCCCACGGCGATCATCGCCATGAAGGAATAGGCCATGGCATTCATGTGAAAGACCGGCAGCGGAGTGAGCATGCGCTCGCCGTCCTCGTGCAGCGCACACACCCCGCCCGCCCCGGCGTACCAGCGCCCGGCCTCCAGAAAATAGTCATTGGACAGCAGGCATCCCTTGGGCCGCCCCGTGCTGCCCGAGGTGTAGAGCACCGCCGCCTCGCCCTGCGCCGGCGCGACGTCAGACTCGAAGACCGGGCCGCCGCGCGCCTCGGGCAGCGCCGCGCCGAGCGCCGCCACGGGCATGTCGTGCCCCGCCGCCTGCGCCGCCGCGCGCAACCCGTCGAGCCGCGCCGGCGTCGCGACCGCAAGCGCCGGGGTGACATGGCCGATCATGTACTCCAGCTCGGCATGGCGCAGATCGGGATTCACCGGCACCACCGACGCCCCGGCCCGGTTCAACGCCAGCCAGTGCAGGAAGAAGTCGGGCCGGTTCTCCAGCAGCAGCATCACGCGACATCCGGCTCCGCACCCCGCCGCAGCATAGGCCGCGTGCAGCGCCGCAACCCGGTCCGAAGCCTGAGCGTAGCTGATCTCGCCCGCCGGAATGTCGTAGATTTCAGCGGTCTGCGGCAGGACATTCAGAAAGGGCCGGTCCGGCCAGCGCCGCGCGGCGGCGGCGAAGGCGTCCTGCACGGTGGTGGCGTCCATCGGCATCATGGCAGCAACTGGATATTGCCGAAGGCCGCGTCGCAATTGAGGATATCGACCCGCTTGCCGGCGATGCGCAAGGCCCCGTCGCGCCAGACCAGATCATGCCGCGCCGTCAGCGCGAGCAGGAACTGATCGTCGAGCCGGGTCTCCACGTAATGCATCTGCGTCATGGTGGCGTAGCGCCCGGCCTCGTCGTCCACATGGTCAATGAAGGGGCGGTTGAGCACATGGTGACACCGGCTCTTGGGCTTTTGCGAGAAGGTACGCGCGCCTTTCAGGCGCTCCACCCGCAAGCGCAGCATGAACTGGTCCTCATACAGCAGCGAGGTTTCCATCACCGGATCCTGCTGGTTGTAGTTCAGCGGCATCCAGTAATGCCCGTCCTCGGTCCACAGCGCCAGCCATTCGTCGAAGCGCCCCTCATCGAGCATGCGCGCCTCGGCATAGACGAAATCGATCAGATCGTCGCGCGTGGGGCGGGTCATTGCGCGGCCTCCTCTGTCTCGGGCATCCGCGCGGTCATGAACTTCACCCAGGCGTGGAACTGGTTGCGCATCTGGCGCTCGGTCGTGCCGTTGAGCACGGCCTCCTGCTCCAGATCCTCGCCCTCCTCATAGAGGCGCTGCACATTGACCCATTGCTGCCCTTCGGCGTGCAGGCCCTCCTGGGCGCGCTCATACATTTCCAGATCGTCATGCCCGACCATCGAAGTCGGCGCGTTGATCATGCGGTTGTACATCGCGGTGCGCGCGACCATTTCATCGGGCGCGCCCACCAGCCGGAAGATCCAGCTTTCCACCAGTGTCCTGTCGGCGGCGAGCGGGATGAAGTTGCGCAGCTGCTGGATCGGTCCCTTCACCATGATATTGGGGAAATAGACGGTGTTGTGCCGGCTCTCGCCCAGGATCTGGCGGGCGCGATCCTCGCCATAGGCGGCGACCATCTGGTCGAAATAGCCCTGAATCTCGGAGTAGTCGGCGTGGATGGAGGTGTTCACCCCGGTATGACCATGGCCGTTGGGCCAGGTGCGGATGCCCATGTTCTCGAAGAATTCATAGGGGCTCATGAAGGGCGCGATGATCTCCATCGCCGGCGGTTTCGGCGTGCCTTCGGGCTTGTCCATCTCCTCCCAGATCTTCACCGCGGTGCCGGCGCTCGATTCATGCGCGACCATGGGGTGGCAGGTATCGGTCTGGTTCTCGACCAGCATCTTCCAGTTGCAGCGATGCATGTAGCGCAGCGGCGCGCCGACCACCTCCAGCCGCCCCTCGGGCGCACGGTCGACCATATTGTCGATCGAGGACAGCGCGTCGCCGAAATACTCCTCGAAGGAGATGCCCTCCGGGGCGAGGCGGGCGAAGACAAAGCCGCGATAGTTGCGCACCGCGCCCACGGGCTCCATGCCCTTGGCGGCCTCGGTCCGGTCGAGTCCGGTGCCGTCATACCCCTTCTTGAGCGGGATCGCCAGAAGGCAGCCATCGGTCTTGAAGGACCAGGCATGATACGGGCAGCGAAAGAACTTGCCGGTGTTGCCGGTGCGGTCGATGGCGATCTTGGTGCCCTTGTGCGGGCAGCGGTTGTAGAGAACGTGAATCTCGTTGTCCGAATGCCGCACCTGGATCACGGGCTGATCGCCGATCTGGGTGGTATAATAGTCGCCCTTGTTCGGGGTCTGGCTGTCATGCCCGACATAGACCCAGGTGTTGGCGAAAAGGTGGCGCATCTCCAGCGCGTAAACCTCGGGGCTGATATAGATATCCCGATGCACCTGATACGGCGTGACCAGCGCCTCGATGGCGGCCCGGTCGGGGTATTGTGCGCTCATCTCGCGTCCTCCCTACAAGTCGAGTTTCAGCCGCGGCGACTTCGCCCGGCTGACGCAGATCTGCATGACATTGCCCGCCGCGCGCTCGGCCTCGGACAGCACGACATCGCGGTGGTCGGGCGTGCCTTCCAGAACATCGGTCTGGCAGATGCCGCAATCGCCGCGCTGGCAGTCATGGATCAGATCGACTCCCGCCGCCTCCAGCACCTCGATGATGGTCTGACCCGGCGGAATGGTAAAGACCTGCCCGCTCGATGCGAGCTCGACCTCGAAAGCGGTGTCCCCCTGCGCCGCGGCGGCGGCTTCGAACAGCTCGAAATGCACGCGCTCGGGCGCCACGCAGGCGGCCTCCGCCTGCGCGCGCGCCGCGTCGATCATCGGGCGGGGGCCACACACATACAGATGCGCCCCGGGCGCCATGCCGGCGATCAGCGGGGCCAGATCCAGCGGCCCGCCGGCCTCATCGTCGCAATGCACCTCGAGGCGATCGCCGTGCTGCGCCGCGAGTTCGGCCCCGAAGGCCAGCGCCGCGCGCGAGCGGGCAGCATAGACGAAGCGATAGGGACGGCCCTGCGCCTGCAGCGCCCCCGCCATGGAGATGATCGGTGTCACGCCGATGCCACCGGCGATCAGCAGCGCGGGCGCGTCGTCCGCCGCGAGCGGGAAATCGTTGCGCGGCACCGAGATCTCGACCCGGTCGCCGGCGCGCAGCCCATGCATGTAGCGCGAACCGCCATCGCCCCCCTCATCGAGGCGCACGGCGACACGAAACGCCCGTGGCGGCTGCGCATCGGGTCCGTCAAAGGCGATCAGCGAATAGGGCCGCGTCGTCCCGTCGGGCAACGTCACCTCGACATGGGCGCCGGCCTCGAAGGCCGGCAGGGCACCGCCGTCGGCGGGCACCATCTCGATGCTGCGAATCAGCTCTGCCGCCATCGCGCTGTCGCGCACCGTCATCTCAAGGGTCGTCATTCACCGCTCCCGCCAGTCCTGCCCGGCCCGCCGCCCGTAGCCGCAAGGCCACGCGCCGACAGTCGCGCCGGCCTTCGCGCCGGCCTTCGCGCCGCGCCGCCGCACGGCCCCGTGAAACATGAAATATCATGGAGTTTTTTGTCAAGATTTAAGTATGAAAATGTGAAACTTCATATTTCTCTTGCCCCGAACGGGGCGGCGTGGCTACCATCGCGACAGAAAACCAGCAGGGAGGTTGCAAATGCAGGGACTCACGGGAACCGCCGCCGCCAGCGCCATCGCGCTGGCCGCCATGGCCGGCAGCGCGATGGCGCAGGATGTCACGCTGAGGCTGTCCAACTGGCTGCCGCCCACGCATCCGATCGTCAGCGACATCATGGTGCCGT
>CAZMBT010000184.1:0-4701 GCA_964564395.1 uncultured Alkalilacustris sp. | reverse complement strand
TGTCCTTGGCGGTGCGCACGACGACAGCCTTGCGCACATCGCCCTTCTTGACGCGTCCGCGCGGAATCGCCTCCTTGACCGACACCACGATGATGTCGCCGACAGAAGCGTATCGGCGCTTGGACCCGCCGAGGACCTTGATGCACTGCACCCGGCGCGCGCCGGAATTGTCAGCGACATCCAGATTGGTCTGCATCTGGATCATTGGGTTTCTCCCGACCTTTGGGGCCGCGCCCCAGGGTTTCGCTCAAACCGGAAGGTGAGGCGCTACTGCGCGATCACCTCCCAGCGCTTGCTTTTCGACACCGGCGAACATTCCTGGATGCGGACCACATCGCCGGTCTTGAACTGATTCTGCGCGTCATGCGCGCGGTACTTCTTGCTCTTGCGCACCGTCTTCTTCATGACCGGGTGCGTGAACCGCCGCTCGACCTGAACGGTGACCGTCTGTTCGTTCTTGGCGCTGGTCACGGTGCCTTGCAGTATACGCTTGGGCATGTGCGTGCTCCTCAGTTCGCCGCCGCTGCGCGGGCTTTTTCGTTCAGGATGGTTTTGACACGCGCGACGTCCCGGCGCACCAGGCGCATCCGCGCGGTATTCTCCATCTGCCCGGTCGCCTGCTGAAAGCGCAGGTTGAACGCTTCCTTTTTCAGCGAAACCAGCTGATCGCGCAGCTGGTCCGGCGTCTTGTTCCTCAATTCATCGGCGTCCATCGCCACATCCCCTGATCAGAAGTCGCCGGCATTCCCCGCCGGCGCTTTTCCAACATATGCCGGCCCCCGCACATGACGGGAGCCGAAAAACTCACCAATCCTGACGAACCACAATCCGCGTCTTCACGGGCAGCTTCATCGAAGCCAGGCGGAGGGCTTCCTTTGCCACGGATTCGCCGACGCCGTCAATCTCAAACATGATCCGGCCGGGCTTGATCTTGGCGGCCCAGAAATCGACCGAGCCCTTGCCCTTGCCCATCCGGACCTCGGTGGGCTTCGATGTCACCGGCGTATCCGGGAACACCCGAATCCACACTCGGCCCTGCCGTTTCATATGGCGCGTCATCGCACGCCGCGCCGCCTCGATCTGGCGTGCGGTGATGCGCTCGGGCTCGGTTGCCTTCAGCCCGTAAGTGCCGAAATTCAGGTCGAACCCACCCTTGGCTTCGCCCCTGAGCCGGCCCTTGTGCTGCTTGCGGAACTTCGTCCGTTTCGGTTGAAGCATGTTACTCTCCTGTCACCGGATCAGCGGCGCTGGCGCGCTGCGCCGGCATCCTGGGCTTCCGCCTGGCGGCGCTCGCGGGCATAGGGATCGTGCTCGAGGATCTCGCCCTTGAAGATCCAGACTTTCACGCCGATGATCCCGTAGGGTGTCTGCGCCTCGACATTCGCGAAGTCGATATCCGCGCGCAGCGTGTGCAGCGGCACGCGCCCCTCGCGATACCATTCGGTGCGGGCGATCTCGGCCCCGCCGAGGCGCCCGGCCACATTCACACGGATGCCCTGGGCGCCCATGCGCATCGCATTCTGCACGGCGCGCTTCATCGCCCGGCGGAAGGAGACGCGGCGTTCAAGCTGCTGTGCGATACTCTCGCCGACGAGCTGCGCGTCAAGCTCGGGCTTGCGCACCTCGACAATGTTGAGGTGAAGCTCGCTCGCCGTCATCTTCGCGAGTTTCTTGCGCAGCGTTTCGATATCGGCGCCCTTCTTGCCGATGATGACGCCCGGGCGCGCGGTGTGGATCGTGACGCGGCACTTCTTGTGCGGACGCTCGATGATCACGCGCGACACGCCGGCCTGCTTGCACTCCTTGTGGATGAACTCGCGCATCCGCAGATCCTCGAGCAGCAGATCGCCGTAATCCTTGGTGTCGGCAAACCAGCGGCTGTCCCAGGTCCGGTTGACCTGCAGGCGCATTCCGATCGGATTGACCTTGTGACCCATTACGCTTGCTCCTCGACCTGGCGCAACTTGATGGTGAGCTCCGAAAACGGCTTGTTGATCCGGCCGAAGCGCCCGCGCGCCCGGGGGCGCCCGCGCTTCATCACCAGGTTCTTGCCGACCCATGCTTCGGCGACGACCAGCTCGTCCACATCCAGGCCGTGATTGTTCTCGGCGTTCGCGATCGCGGATTGCAGGCATTTGCGCACATCCACCGCGATGCGCTTCTTGGAGAAAGCAAGATCGGTCAGCGCGCGCTCGACCTTCTTGCCACGAATGAGCGCCGCCAGCAGATTGAGCTTCTGCGGGCTGGTGCGCAGCATGCGCAGCTTTGCGAGTGCCTCGTTCTCCGCCACGCGGCGCGGATTCTTTTCCTTACCCATGACGTTTACTTCCTTTTCGCTTTCTTGTCGGCCGCATGACCGTAATAGGTGCGCGTCGGCGCATACTCACCGAACTTCTGCCCGATCATGTCTTCCGAGACATTCACCGGAATATGCTTCTTGCCGTTGTAGACACCGAAGGTCAGCCCGACAAACTGCGGCAGGATGGTGGACCGGCGCGACCAGATCTTGATGACTTCGTTGCGGCCCGACTCGCGCACCTTCTCCGCCTTGCGCAGAACATGGGCGTCGACGAACGGACCCTTCCAGACTGAACGTGCCATGAGTTAGCGACCCTTCCTGCGTGCGTGGCGGGACCGGATGATGAACTTGTCGGTCGCCTTGTTCTTGCGCGTCTTGGCGCCCTTGGTGGGTCGGCCCCAGGGCGTCACCGGATCGCGGCCGCCGGATGTGCGTCCCTCACCGCCGCCATGGGGGTGATCGATGGGGTTCATCGCGACACCGCGCACCGACGGGCGACGCCCGGCGAGACGGTTGCGGCCGGCCTTGCCCAGATTGACGTTGATGTTGTCCGGGTTCGACACCGCGCCGATCGTCGCCATGCAGTCCTGGCGCACCATACGAAGCTCGCCCGAGGACAGGCGGATCTGCGCATACCCCCCGTCGCGGCCGACGAACTGCGCATAGGTACCCGCCGCGCGCGCCAGCTGCCCGCCCTTGCCGGGCTTGAGCTCGACATTGTGCACGATCGTACCGATGGGCATGCCGGAAAAAGGCATCGCGTTGCCGGGCTTCACGTCCGTCTTGGCGCCGGCCACGACCTTGTCGCCCACGGTCAGCCGCTGCGGCGCGAGGATATAGGCGTTCTCGCCATCCGAATAACGGATCAGCGCGATGAACGCGGTCCGGTTCGGATCATACTCGATCCGCTCGACCGTCGCGGGCATGTCGCGCTTGCGGCGCTTGAAATCCACGATTCGATAGAGACGCTTAACGCCACCGCCGCGGCGGCGCATCGTGATCCGTCCGGTGTTGTTTCGACCGCCCTTGTTCGTCAGCCCCTCGGTCAGGGACTTCACAGGGCGGCCTTTCCACAGCTCGGAACGGTCGATCAGCACCAGCCCGCGCTGGCCCGGCGTCGTCGGCTTATACGACTTGAGTGCCATGGTTCCTGTCTTCCGTCAGCTCGGGCCTGGGCCCGCCTTCCTCTCGTGATGCGCGAATACGCATCGGCTCAGTGCAGGTGCCGCTCCCTGACGGAAGCGGCACCCGATCGAAACGTCAAAGCCCGGTCGTCACGTCGATGGCATTGCCTTCCTCGAGCGTGACATAGGCCTTTTTCACATCCTTGCGGCGCCCGGGGCGACCGCGAAAACGCTTGGTCTTGCCTTTGGTGATGGTGGTGTTGACCGCCTTCACCTTGACCCCGAACAGCCCTTCGACCGCTTCCTTGATCTGCGGCTTGTTCGCGCCGATGGCAACTTCGAAGACGACCGCATTGGCCTCGGATGCCATCGTCGCCTTCTCGGTGATCACCGGCTTGCGGATCACGTCGTAATGTTCGTGCTTCACGCTCATTTCAACCGCGCCTCCAGCGCCTCGATGCCTGCCCGCGTGATCACCAGCATGTCGTGCCGCAGGATGTCGTAGACATTCGCCCCCATCGACGGCAGCACATCGATCCCTTCGATGTTGCTCGCCGCGCGGGCAAAATTGGCGTTCACCTCGGCGCCGTCGATGACGAGCGCCTTCCTCCAGCCAAGCGCCTTCGCCGCCTTCGCCAGCTCGGCGGTCTTGCCCGAGCTGGCTTCGGTCGACTCAAGCACCATGAGCTTGCCGTCATTCGCCTTCGCCGAAAGCGCGTGCTTCAGTCCCAGCTTGCGCACCTTCTTGGGCAGGTCATGCGCGTGGCTGCGCGGTGTGGGCCCCTTGTAGACCCCGCCCTTGCGAAAGATCGGCGCGTTTCGGTCACCGTGACGGGCGCCGCCGGTGCCCTTCTGGCGGTAGATCTTCTTGGACGAGTAGCTGGTCTCCGAGCGGGTCTTGACCTTGTGCGTACCCGCCTGTGCCCGGGCGCGCTGCCAGCGCACAACCCGGTGCAGGATGTCGGCGCGCGGCGCGAGGCCGAAGATCGCGTCGTCGAGCTCCAGCTGACCGGCCGAGCCCGCATCCAGCTTGATCACATCAGCCTTCATTCTTGCCTCCCTCAGAGTCGCCGCCGCCATCGGACGCGCTGTCCTCGGATTCGGCGGCGTCGATCGCTGCCTGCTCTTCCTCGAGTGCGGCCTGGCGTGCGGCCTCCTCTTCGGCAGCCTGCTGCGCCGCAGCCTCTTCGGCGGCCTTGCGCGCTGCTTCCGCGGCCGATTTCAGCGCGGCCGGCAGGATGGCATTGTCGGGCAACGCCTTCTTGACGGCATCCTTGA
>CAZMBT010000183.1:0-4713 GCA_964564395.1 uncultured Alkalilacustris sp. | reverse complement strand
ACGACGCCTATGCGCCCTTCGTGAAGAACCACCTGCGCGCCGTCGCGGCGGGGCTGGGCCTGCCCTACGAGCTGGTCTCGGGCGACCTTGAGGGCGTCACCTATTCCTCTATCCGCGCCGGGCTGATCGAGTTCCGTCGCCGCGTCGAGCAGCTGCAGCACAACGTCGTGGTCCACCTGTTCTGCCGCCCGGTCTGGGAACGGTTCGTGCGGCTGGCGGTGCTGACCGGCGATCTGCCCGCGCGGGACTTCGACCGGAACCCGGACGCCTACCTGGGCTGCGAATGGCTGCCGCCGAAGTTCGACTACGTCGATCCGATGAAGGACGTGCAGGCCGAGATCATGGCGATCGGCGCGGGGCTCAAGAGCCGGTCCCAGGCGATTTCCGAGCGCGGCTACGACGCCGAACAGGTGGATGCCGAGATCGCGGCCGACCGCGAGCGCGCAGAGGGACTGGGGCTGGGCTTCGGCCAGACGGCGACGGCGCAGCAGAAGGAGGCCGCAAATGGCTGACACCGACAGAACCCCGGCATCGAGCCGCTCAAACGTCGCGAACGACAACGTTCGCCTTCTGACCCGCCGCGCCACGCTGGCGCCCGTCACCGCCGATCCGGAGGCCCGCACTGTGGAGGTGGTCTGGTCCACCGGCGCGCCCGTGCGCCGACGCGATATGGCGGGGCAATATGTCGAACGCCTCAGCCTCTCGCCCGATGCTGTCGACCTGTCACGCCTCGAAGGCGCCAGCGTGCTCGACGCACACCGCCAGACCGCGGTGCGCGACGTGTTGGGTTCCGTCCGCAGCGCCGCCGTTGACGGCAAACGCGGCACCGCGCGCATCCAGTTCTCGGCGCGGCCCGAGGTGGAGCCGGTCTGGCAGGACGTTCTGGCAGGCATCCTGCGCCATGTCTCGGTCGGCTATTCGGTCGAGGAGTGGGCCGAGACCACCGAGAACGGCGCGCGCGTGCTGACCGCCGTGCGCTGGACGCCCCACGAGATTTCCCTGGTGCCGACGCCCGCCGACCCCGGCGCCCACATTCGCATGGAGACCGAGATGACCGACACGACCACCACCCCGGCCCCGCCCGAGGCGCCGACCACCGAGACCCGCGCCGCAGCGAATGCCGAGATCCGTTCCATCGCCCGCATCGCGGGGCTCGACCAGTCCTGGATCGACGGCCAGATCGACAGAGACGCCGATCCCGACACCGCGCGCCGCGCCGCCTTCGAGGCGCTGGCCAGCCGCAGCGCGCCCGCGATCCGCACCGAACAGGTCCGTGTCGAAATGGGCGGGAGCCAGGACGAGCCCGCGCTCCGCGCCCGCCAGATGGGCGAGGCCCTCTATGCGCGGATCAACCCGCGCCACGAGCTGAGCGAGCCCGCCCGGCGCTACGCCTACTCGACCCCCGTCGACATGGCGAAGGAACTGCTGACGCTGCGCGGCGAGTCCACCATGGCGCTGTCGCCCGCGAGCCTCGTGACGCGCGCCCTGCACACGACCTCCGACTTCCCGATCATCCTCGGGGACACGGTTGGCCGGGTGCTGCGCGACGCCTACCAGGCCGCGCCCTCGGGCATCCGCCGCCTCGGGCGCCAGACCACGGCGCGGGACTTCCGGGCTGTGAACAAGATCATGTTGGGGGAAGCGCCGCTGCTCGAGAAGCTGAACGAGCACGGCGAGATCAAGGCCGGTACCATGGCCGAGGCCCGCGAGGCCTACAAGGTCGAGACCTGGGCGCGGAAGATCGGCATCACCCGGCAGGTGCTGGTCAACGACGACCTCGGCGCTTTCGCAGACCTCGCCCGCCGGATGGGTCAGGCTGCGGCCGAGACCGAGGCGCGCATCCTTGTCACCCTCCTCGAGGCGGGCAGTGGCAACGGCCCGACGCTCTCGGACGGCAAGACGCTGTTCCATGCCGATCATGGCAACAAGGCTGGCTCGGGCGCGGCGATCTCCGACGCCACGCTCTCGGCCGCGCGGCTGGCGCTGCGAACCCAGAAGGGCATCGAGGATCGCACGATGCGCATTACACCGAAGAACCTGCTGGTACCGCCTGCGCTGGAAACCACCGCCGAAAAGTGGCTGGCCAGCATCGCACCGGCCACCGCGGCGGATGTAAACCCGTTCTCGGGCTCGCTCTCGCTGGTGGTGGAACCCCGCCTGTCCTCGGCCACGCGCTGGTATGTCACCGCCGATCCCGCCGAAATCGACGGACTCGAGTTCGCCTATCTCTCGGGCGCCGAAGGCCCGCAGGTGGAAAGCCGGTCGGGCTGGGACGTGGACGGCGTCGAGATCAGGGTGATCCTGGACTTCGGCGCGGGCTTCATCGACCACCGCGGCTGGTTCATGAACGCGGGCGCCTGATGGTCAGCCTCGCCCAGCTCACCGCCTGGCGGGACGCCCTGATGGCCGCGCGCTACCGGGGCGTCCGCACCGTCGAATACGACGGCAAGCGCATCACCTACGCGAGCGACGGCGAGATGGCCGCCGCGCTCGCGGACCTCAATCGGCAGATCGCGGGCACGGCGGGGCGCATCTCCGTGGTCCGCATCCAATCCTCGAAAGGGCTCTGAACCATGAATACCTACATCCAGAACGGCCACGTCATTACCGTCACCACGCCCGCGGGCGGCATCGCATCGGGCGACGGGCTGATCGTCGGCAACATCTTCGGCATCGCCGCGTACTCTGCTGCCGAGGGCGATCCCCTCGAGCTGGCCACCACCGGCGTCTACAAGCTGCCGAAGGCCAGCGCTGCCGTGCTGACGGTCGGCGCGCGCGTGGCGTGGGACAACACAGCCAAGCAGGTGAACATGCCCGGCGCTGGGCGCTTCCCCATCGGCATCGCCACCGAGGCTGCCGGGAACGGCATCACCAGCGTCGCGGTGCGGCTGGATGGGGTCGCGACGGCGGCGGCGTGATACCCAGAATAGGCGTTGTGGCCTCCAACGCCTAATTCCGGGGGATGTTGGAGCATCCAACATCCCTGCGTTGGAGGTTCCTCCCTCTTCTGCTCGTTTCCGAGGGCAGGGTGTTTCCGACTGCAACACCCTCAGAACGCTCATTCGGCGTGCTCGCCCTTGCGGAAAGCCATATCAGTGATTTCGAGGAGGCGGGCGCGGTAGTGTTCCAGCTTGCCGACATCGCCCCAGTTCACCGCCTCGGGGTCGCATTCGAAATGGTCGGCGCTTAGCGCGGCGAGGCGTGCGAGCATGGCGTCGATCTCAATCTTGGCCGCGATGAACGCGGCGAGGGCAACGTCATTGGACTTGGGCATGATAGTCTCCGGCAGAGCGTCCTGATTCACCACGCTCTTGTCTGCGAAGATAGCAAGTCAGGACTGACTGCTATTCGGTGGGCGCGAAAGCGATCCCATGATCCGGGAAGGCGTCGCGCAGGTTGATCATGGCGTCGTCAAACGCCTTCCCGCCCCACTGGTTCAGAAATGCATAGGTCCGACCTCCGAAGTGCAGGAGCTCATCATCGCCGCAGAAGAAGCGCCCCGGATCGAAGTTGCGGCCCTCTCTTGCTCGCGCCTCCATTGCCAAGCGGCAGAAGTCATCACCGGCGACCTCGCCATCGACAGACACAAGAACCCGGTTTGCGCGCGGTCCGCAGCTTTTGGCGACGGTCTCTGGAGCGATGCCGCCGTCCACGAGATGACGGAATACCTGATAGATGGCATGCCGCTTCCGGAGACCCTTCAGATGACGATCACCAAGAGTTAGGTCGTAGCTGGTCCAGTCTCGCGTGTCCGTGCGCGCCTCGCGTTCCTTGCGCTTCTTCTCTGTGACGCGCACCTGGTATTCAGCGATCTCTGGCAGCGGGATGATCTGCTGGACATCAACGAGAACCCGGCCATCAATCCCGTAGGGCTGCAAGCGCACGCAACGGATGTCGATGCCGCGCTCGATCAGCCAGAGTACCGATGTGGTCAGCTCTCGGCCGAACTCGGCCGAAGCGAGGACGATCCTTACGTCTTGGGCAAACGCATCCTCGTCGGGTTCGTCCCAGCCGAGGAAGTCGAGCAGCTCGGCCCGCGCATCGGCGTCGGCCTTGCCGATCTGCGCGAGATAGCGGCCGAACACATCGGTGGCCTGTTCGAAAGTCATGGTCGAGACCATCGCCGCATAGCGGATCGACTGCAGCTCCATGTGGCCGCCGTCCTCCGTCCGCTTGAGCTCGATCACGACAAGATTGGCGTCACGGTCGATGCCGAGGAGATCGATGCGCCTGCGCGACTCGTCCCAATCCCCGAACTCTTCCGCAACAACCAGCGTGTCTGGCGCGACAACCGAGACGTTCGCGCGCAGCAGGCGCTGCAGATCGCGCCGCTCCTGCAATTGAACCAGACCGAACGTGGTCTTGCTGAGGGGACGGATTTCTTCGCTGGCAAACTCGTAGATCGGCATGGGCAACTCGGACCTTTCAGGAATTGTTCCCATTCAAGCGCAGCGGCGCGTCGCGGGCAAGCGCCATCAGCCGCGAACGCCCCGCGAACATCGGCTCCTTCCCGTGTCGCATCCGTGTTGCACGGAGGAATCGGGACTGGTCGTAAGCGTTTGGAATCTTTGGGGAACGAGCCGTGCTGTGTTGCAACGCAAAAAGCGCCCCGTGGGGCGCTCTGTTCCGACCTAAGCCATTGTTATCGTTCAGGATTTTCTGGTTGCGGGGGTAGGATTTGAACCTACGACCTTCAGGTTATGAGCCTTCACA
>CAZMBT010000182.1:0-4729 GCA_964564395.1 uncultured Alkalilacustris sp. | reverse complement strand
GGCTGGATGCCGCTTCTGGCGGATACGCGGCTGCGCCGCGCGGTGATGGCGATGCTGAACGATCCCGCCGCGCCGCATCGGCTCGAGGATCTCGCAGCGCTGGCCGGGATGTCGCGTTCGGCCTTCGCCCAGCACTTCGCTGCGTGTCACGGTGACGGACCGGCCAGCTTTCTGCGCGATCTGCGCATGTCCAGGGCGGCGGTTCTGCTGGCCCGCGGTGATGTTCCGGTCGAGCGCGTGGCCACGCAGGTCGGTTTTGCCAGCAGAAGCGCCTTCAGCCGGGCCTTCCTGCAGGCACATGGGGTTGCGCCGGCCGCATTCCGGCATCACGCGGCGCCGGAAGCCGTGCCCTGATCCGGGGGATCACTCCAGCGGGCGCTTCAGCGTGAAGACCTCGTTGATCACTGCATAATCGCGATACCCGAGCCGGGACAGCGGGCCGTATCTGGTGATGTCGAACAGGCCTTCATCGGTCAGGCAATCGTCGCGCAGATGCACGCCGACCACCTCGCCGAGCACCAGGAAATTGTCCTGCCCCTTCAGCCGGATGATGCGCAGCATGCGGCACTCCAGGCTTGCCGGCGCATTGGCCACGCGCGGGCAATCGATCTGCGTGCATTCGGCGCGTGCCAGCCCGGCATGCTGGAACTCGTCCGTATCGCGCGGCCAGGGTCCGGAGGAGGTGTTCATTACATCGCGCGCCGCACTTTCCACGACATTGACGCAAAAGACGCCGGTATCGCGGATATTCGCGACGCTGTCCTTGGTGTCGCCACGGTCTTGCTTGCGCCCGGTGGAGGAAAAGATCACTTGCGGCGGGGCATCAGCCACCGCGTTGAAGAAGGAGTAGGGCGCAAGGTTGTCGGACCCGTCCGTCGCGCGGGTCGAGATCCAGCCGATGGGGCGCGGGGTGACGATGGCCTTGAACGGGTTGTACGGCAATCCGTGGCCGTCTTCGGGACGATAGAACATGCAGGGCTTCCTTTCGGCATCTCGCTACTCTGTTCCGATCGGCTTGACCAGCCCCGCGGACCAGCGGCCCTGGCGCAGCGCCGAACCCGGCGGTGGCCGCGTTGCCCTGCCGCGGGGCGCGTGATAGGCGCGCGCAGCGATGCAATTGCGGGGGCGGGCGGCGTGCGGCTGGAGCAGGAAACCGCGGCGGACTGGTGGGAGGTCGAAGCGTTGTTCGACCTCGTCTTCGCTCCGGGGCGCGAGGCGCTGTCTTCTTACCGGCTGCGCGAGGGCGTGGATCCTGTGGATCGGCTCTGCCTGGTGATGCGCGACGACAGCGGAATGATCGCGGCGGCCATCCGCCACTGGCCCGTCTGTGTCGGCGAGACGCCCGCGCTTCTGCTGGGGCCGGTCGCGGTGCATCCCACGCATCAGGGCGAAGGCCTGGGGGGCTATCTGATCCGGGAGGGGCTGGCGCGCGCGACGGAGCTGGGCTGGCGACGCGTGCTGCTGGTGGGCGATGCGCCTTATTACGGACGCTTCGGCTTTGCACGCCTCGACGATGTGGGAATGCCGCCGCCGACCAACCCGGCGCGGGTGCTTGGGTATGGCGACTGGAAGGGTGTTGGCGGCCAGGTAACACCCTGGGGGTCGGCAGGCTGCGGTGCCGGCTGAGACGGTGGCGCCCTTGCGCCAGCCGCGCGGGACGCCTATGAAACGCGGCGACCACGCGCGCGGCGAAGGAAGGGCGATGTCGCTTCTGGTAATGAAATTCGGCGGCACTTCGGTGGCCGATCCCGCACGCATCCGCGCTGCTGCCACCAAAGTCGCGCAGGAAGTCGCGCGCGGGCATGAGGTCATCGTGATCGTCTCCGCGATGGCGGGGCGCACGAACGAGCTTGTCGGCCTGGTGCGCGACGTTGCGCCGCTCTATGATGCGCGCGAATACGATGCGGTGGTGTCGGCGGGTGAAAACGTGACCGCCGGGCTGATGGCCCTGACGTTGCAGGCGATGGACGTGCCTGCGCGCAGCTGGCAGGGCTGGCAGGTGCCGCTGCACACCAATTCGTCGCATGGGACGGCGCGCATCCTCGATGTCGAGCGCGCGGCCATAGACGGCCGCTTTGCCGAGGGGATGAAGGTCGCGGTGGTTGCGGGATTTCAGGGCATCAGCCCGGAGGGCCGGATCACGACGCTGGGGCGCGGCGGCTCCGACACCACGGCGGTGGCCTTCGCTGCGGCCTTTGGGGCGGAGCGCTGCGATATCTATACCGATGTCGACGGTATCTATACCACCGACCCGCGTATCTGCGAGCGGGCGCGGCGGCTGGATCGTATTGCCTTCGAGGAGATGCTCGAACTCGCGTCGCTGGGCGCGAAGGTTCTGCAGACCCGTTCGGTCGAGCTGGCGATGCGTTACGGCGTGCCCGTGCGGGTGTTGTCGAGTTTCGATGAGACCGACGAGAATTCGGGTACACTGGTCTGCAGCGAGGAGGAAATCATGGAAAGCCGCGTTGTCTCCGGGGTGGCCTTTTCGCGCGATGAGGCCAAGATGACCCTGCGTTCGGTCGCCGACCGTCCGGGCATCGCCGCCGCGATCTTCGGTCCGCTGGCCGATGCCGGCGTCAATGTCGACATGATCGTTCAGAACATTGCCGAGGATGGCCGCACCGACCTGACCTTTTCCTGCCCGATCGATCAGGTCGCGCGGGCCGAAGGGGCGCTGGCGCGCGCCAAGGAAGCCGGCGCAGTGAATTTCTGGGATCTTGACGCCGATACCGAAGTCGCCAAGGTGTCCGTCGTCGGCATCGGCATGCGCAGCCATGCCGGCGTGGCCGCGCGCATGTTCAGCGCGCTGTCCGATGAAGGCGTGAACATCAAGGTCATCACGACATCCGAAATCAAGATTTCCGTTCTGATTGATCGCAAATACATGGAACTTGCTGTGCAGACGCTCCACGATGCCTTCGGTCTGGAGCAATCTGTCTAGGCCCGGAAGGGGTTTTCAAGGTGCCTGAGCGTCTGGAAACAGAGAGCAGGAAACTGCTGCGCCGCCTGCGCGATGCTTTGGCCGAGCCGGGTGCGGGGCAGGAGCGGCTCGATCACATCACGCATCTCATCGCGGACTCCATGCGCACCGAGGTGTGTTCGATCTACCTGTTTCGCGATCCCGAGACGCTGGAGCTGTCGGCGACCGAGGGGTTGAACCCCGAGGCCGTGCATCAGACCCGCCTGCGCCTTGGCGAAGGGCTGGTCGGGCGTGTGGCGCGCAGCGGTGCCGTCATCAATACAGGGGATGCACCGCGCGAGAAGGGGTTTCGCTACATGCCCGAGACGGGCGAAGAGCGCTTTGCCTCCTTCCTCGGGGTCCCGGTTCAGCGGCTGGGCGAACGCCTCGGCGTTCTGGTCGTGCAGTCGCGCGCGGCGCGCGAGTTCACGGAGGACGAGGTTTATGCCCTCGAAGTTGTCGCAATGGTGCTGGCCGAGATGACCGAGCTCGGCGCCTTCGTCGGGGAGGGCGCGACGCTGGCGCCGCCGCATCAGCAGCCGGCGATGTTTCGCGGTGTCAGCGGGCAGGAGGGTGCGGCCGAGGGGCGTGTCTGGCTGCACGAGCCGCGCGTGCTGGTCACCCGGCCCGTGGCCGACGACCCTGATGTCGAGCTGGAGCGCCTGCGCGCGGCTGTGAACGAACTGCGTGTGTCCGTCGATGAAATGCTGCAGATGACGCCCAGCACCAACAAGGATCACATGGAGGTGCTGCAGGCCTATCGCATGTTCGCCAATTCGCGCGGCTGGATGCGACGCATGGAGGAGGACATTGCGCGCGGCCTTTCGGCCGAAGCCGCCGTCGAAAAGGAACAATCCGCCGCTCGCAGCCGTCTGCAGACTGTGCCCGATCCATATCTGCGCGAGCGTTTGCACGACCTGGACGATCTGTCCAACCGGCTGCTCCGGCTGCTCACGGGGCAGGGCAATGACACCGGGGCCGAGATGCCTGACGATCCGATCCTCGTCGCGCGCAACATCGGTCCTGCGGAGTTGCTCGATTACGGGCGCAAGCTGCGCGGCGTCGTGCTCGAGGAAGGGTCGGTGGGCAGTCATGCCGCCATCGTGGCACGGGCGCTGGCGATACCTCTGGTGATCAACGCCGCACGCATCACGACCGAAGCGCTCAATGGCGACCGTATCATGGTCGACGGTACCGAAGCGGTTGTGCATCTGCGCCCCGACGAGTCCATCGCGACGGCGTTCCACGACAAGATGGCAATGCAGGCGAAGGCGCAGGAACGTTATGCCGGGCTGCGTGACAAGCCCGCCCTGACCCGCTGCGGCGCCACGATCGGGCTTTACATGAATGCGGGACTCATGGCGGATCTGCCGTCGCTTGCAGGGTCGGGCGCGGATGGCGTCGGTCTGTTTCGTACCGAGCTGCAGTTTCTCGTCAACAACCGCATGCCCAAGCGCGGCGAGCTCGCATCCGTCTATGGCCGTGTTCTGGACGCGGCGCAGGGGCGCGAGGTGGTGTTTCGCACGCTCGACATCGGGTCAGACAAGGTTCTGCCCTACATGACCGCGGAGGATGAACCCAATCCGGCGCTGGGCTGGCGGGCAATCCGCGTCGGGCTCGACAAGCCCGGAATACTGCGCATGCAGCTTCAGGCGCTGATCCGGGCCGCGGACGGGCGCCCGTTGACGGTCATGTTCCCGTTCATCGCCCAACTCGAGGAGTTCGTCGCGGCGCGCGATCTGCTGATGCGCGAGATTGAGCGCGAGCAGC
>CAZMBT010000181.1:0-4731 GCA_964564395.1 uncultured Alkalilacustris sp. | reverse complement strand
TGATCATCCCCTCATAGACCTGCTCCTGCGCGCCGATGAACATGCGCCCGCGCTCTTCGAGGTTGAACAGCGCGAAGGCGACCGAGGCGCCGGCCTCCATCGAGATCAGCACCCCCGCGCGGCGTCCCGGGATCGGCCCCTTGTGCGGCGCCCAGCCGTGAAAGAGCGTCGTCATCACCCCGGTGCCGCGCGTGTCGGTCAGGAACTCGCCCAGATAGCCGATCAGCCCGCGTGCGGGCACATGGGCAACGATGCGCGTCTTGCCGGTGCCGACGGGCCGCATTTCCACGAGCTCGCCCTTGCGCGGGCCGGTCAGCTTCTCGACCACCGGGCCGGTATAGTCGTCATCGACATCGATGGTGACCTCCTGGATCGGCTCCAGCGTCACGCCGTTGTCCTCGCGCGTCAGCACCCTCGGGCGCGAGATCGACAATTCGAACCCCTCGCGCCGCATGTTCTCGATCAGCACCCCCATCTGCAGTTCGCCGCGTCCGGCCACCTCGAAAGCTTCGCCCCCCGGCGTGTCGCTGACCTTGATGGCGACATTCGACTCGGCCTCGCGCATCAGCCGTTCGCGAATCACCCGCGACTGAACCTTCTTGCCGTCACGCCCGGCCAGCGGGCTGTCATTGATGCCGAAGGTCACCGAGATCGTCGGCGGGTCGATCGGCTGCGCGGGCAGGGGGGTGTCGATGGCCGGGGCGCAAAGCGTGTCGGCCACGGTGGCCTTGTCCATCCCCGACAGCGTGACGATGTCGCCCGCCTCGGCGCGCGCGATGGGTTGATAGCCCAGCCCGCGGAACGCCTGTACCTTGCTCACGCGGAACTGTTCCAACCGCTCGCCCTCGCGCGACAGCGCCTTGAGCGTGTCGCCAGCCGCCACCGATCCCGATTCGACCCGCCCGGTCAGCATCCGCCCAAGGAACGGGTCCGCCGACAGCGTCGTGGCCAGCATAGCAAAGGGCGCGTCGCGCTGCGCGAGCTGCGCGGGCGCCGGCACATGCGCGATCACCCGCGCGAAGAGTGCCGACATATCCGCCCGGAGGCCGTCGAGCGCCTCATCCGCCCAGCCGCTTAGCCCCGAGGCGTAAAGCACCGGAAAATCGAGCTGCTCGTCATCGGCGCCCAACCCGACGAACATGTCGAACACCTCGTCGAGCGCGCGGTCCGGTTCGGCGGCGGGCTTGTCGACCTTGTTGAGCACCACGATCGGGCGCAGCCCGAGCGCGAGTGCCTTGGCAGTGACGAATTTCGTCTGCGGCATCGGCCCCTCGGCCGCGTCCACCAGCAGCACCACCCCGTCCACCATCGACAGGATGCGCTCGACCTCGCCGCCGAAATCGGCGTGGCCGGGCGTGTCCACGATGTTGATGCGCACATCGCCCCATTCCACGCTCGTGGCCTTGGCGAGGATGGTGATGCCGCGCTCGCGCTCGATGGCGTTGGAGTCCATCGCCCGCTCGGCGACGTCCTGGTTGTCGCGAAACGCGCCCGACTGCTTGAGGAGTTCGTCGACCAGCGTGGTCTTGCCGTGATCGACATGCGCGATGATCGCGATGTTGCGAAGGTCCATGTGACTCGTGCCCTGTATGCTGCGCTGCCGCAAATAGGGGTTGTGCGGCGGAATGACCAGACCCTGTCGGTGCCCGAGCGGCCCCGCGTGGCATCAGCGCACCGGGTTGATGGGTCCTTGCGCGCGGCCCTGGACGAACTGCTCCAGATACGGGTCGCCGGCGCTGTCGATATGTGCGACATCGCCTTGCCAGCGGATCACCCCGTCATGCAGCATCGCCACCGTATCGGCGATATCGCGCACGGTGCGCATGTCATGGGTGATTGTGATCGCGGTGGCGCCCATTTCGGTGACGACCTCGCGCACCAGCGTGTTGATGACCCCGGACATGATGGGGTCCAGCCCCGATGTCGGCTCGTCGAAGAACACCACCTTCGGATCGGCGGCGATGGCGCGGGCCAGCCCGACACGCTTTTGCATGCCCCCCGACAGCTGCGCGGGGTAGAGATCGGCGGTCTGCGCGCCCATGCCCACACGCTTGAGCTTCTCGATGGCCAGCTCACGCGCGCGCCCGCGTGCTGCCCGGTCTGCGCCGCGCAGGTGCCGGAAGGCCACGTTCTGCCAGACCGGCAGGCTGTCGAACAGCGCTCCGCCCTGAAACAACATGCCGAAGCGATCCAGAAAGGCGGCACGATCCAGCCGCGCGATATCCCGCCCGTCGATGCGGATGCGTCCGCTGTCATGCGCGACAAGGCCGAGGATACACTTGAGCAGCACCGACTTGCCCGTCCCCGACCCGCCGATCACCACCAGGCTCTCACCCGCCGCAACCTGCAGCGTCACGCCGCGCAGCACGCGATTGGCGCCGAAGGCCTTGTGGACATCCTCCAGCGCGATCATGCCGGAAAGAACAGCTCGGTCAGCACGTAATTCGCGCCGAGTATCGTCACCGAGGCGGTCACGACCGCCGATTTCGTCGCCCGCCCGACGCCCTGCGCCCCGCGCCCGGATTGCATGCCGAAGAAGCAGCCCATGACCGCGACGATGAAACCGAACGCCGCACCCTTCACCAGCCCCGAACCGACATCCCAGAACTGCAGGAAATCGACGGTGTTGTGCAGATAGGCGCCGCCCTCGAAACCCAGCCGCGTGATCCCCACCACGTAACCGCCCATGATGCCGATGACATCGCCCACCCCCACCAGAACCGGCACCGCGATGGTCGCGGCCAGCACCCGCGGCACGGTCAGATACTTCATCGGGTCGGTCGAAAGCGTGACCAGCGCGTCGATCTGCTCGGTCACCTTCATGGTGCCGATCTCGGCGGCGATGGAGGAGGCGACGCGCGCAGCCACCATCAACCCCGCCATCACCGGTCCCAGCTCGCGTACCATGCCGATGGCCACGATCGAGGGCACCACCGCTTCGGCGTTGAAGCGCGCGCCGCCGGCATAGATCTGCAAGGCCAGCGCGCCGCCGGTGAACAGCGCCGTCAGCCCCACCACGGGCAGGCTGAGCCAGCCGATCTGCACCAGCGCCCGGCCCAGTTCGGCCAGGTGGAAGGGCGGGCGTACGGCATGCGCCAGCGTCGCGCCGACAAACAGCGCCAACCGCCCCGTCAGCGCCAGCACCGCGAGGCTGCCGCGCCCCAGCCGTGCCAGCACCGCCGCGACACGCCCCGTCATGCGCCACCGCCGGTGTAGCTGCGCGTATAGCGATGGCCCAACGCCGTGAGAACCTCGTAGCCGATGGTTTCCGCCGCCTCGGCCACCGCGTCGATGCCCTGATGGACGCTCAGCAGGTCGAGGCTGTCGGGCGGTTCGGGCAGATGGGTGACATCGGCGGTCAGCAGATCCATCGATACGCGCCCCACCAGCGGGCAGGGCGTCGCGCCGTGGTAAAGCCGTGCGCGGTTGCCGATCAGCCGGAAGACGCCATCGGCATAGCCTGCCGCCAGTGTTGCGATGCGCGCGGGACCCTGCGCGGTCCAGGTGCAGCCATAGCCGACCGACTCGCCCGGGGCCACGTCGCGCAGCTGTATCACCGGAATCGAAACATGCGCGACCGGGCGCGCATCCGTGAAGGGGGCGCCGCCGTACAGCCCGACACCCGGGCGGGTGAGGTCGAAATGATAGGCGGGGTCCATCAACACGCCCCCCGTCGCGGCTAGCGAGCGCGGCACGTCGCAACCCTCGGTCATGTCACGAAAGGCGGCGAGCTGACGCGCGTTCGCCGGATGATCGGGGGTGTCGGCGCAGGCCAGGTGGCTCATGATCAGCCGCGGCCTGCGCGCCAGCGCCTCGGCGGCGACGGACGCCCATTCGGCGGGCTCCATGCCCAGCCGGTTCATGCCGGTGTCGAGCTGCAGCCCGAAGGGCTGCTGCGGCGTCGCCTGCAGATGGCGTGCAAGCTGCTCGGGCGTGTTGATGAGCGCGATCAGATCGGCCCCCGCGATCCGTTCGCCGTCGCCCGCCATATGCCCGGAATAGACAAAGATCTCGGGGCCGGGGCCCAGGATATCGCGCAGCTGCGCGCCTTCCTCGGCGATCGCGACGAAGAACTGCCGCACCCCGGCATCGGCCAGCGTGCGCGCCACCGGCGCAAGGCCAAGCCCGTAGGCGCCGGCCTTCACCGTGGCCGCCGTCGCGACCTGCGGGCCGGTGCGCCGATCCAGCGCACGCCAGTTCGCGGCCACGGCCGCAAGATCGACGCGAAGCGCGGGTGTTGCCATCTGCCTATCGACTCCCTGCGCCACCGGCGCGAACTGCGGCGGCGCCATTCAAGCGCGCGGCCTTGTCCGCCGGCGCGGCGCTGCCGTCAGAAACCATCGGTCGCGCTGCCCTGTTGCCATGGGCGCGCAAGATTGCCGAAGCGGGTGAAACGGCCCTCGAAGGCCAGCTCGACGGTGCCGATCGGGCCGTGGCGCTGCTTGCCGATGATGACCTCGGCCTTGCCATGCACCTGCTCCATGACCTCCTGCCATTTGGCCATCGCCTCGAGGTCATGATCGCCGGGCTTTTCGCGCTCGCGGTAATATTCCTCGCGAAAGACGAACATGACCACATCGGCGTCCTGCTCGATCGAGCCCGATTCGCGCAGATCGGACAGTTGCGGCCGCTTGTCGTCACGCGCCTCGACCTGCCGCGAGAGCTGCGAAAGCGCCACCACCGGGATGTCGAGCTCCTTGGCGATGGCCTTGAGCCCCTGGGTGATCTCGG
>CAZMBT010000180.1:0-4732 GCA_964564395.1 uncultured Alkalilacustris sp. | reverse complement strand
GCCGCCACGAGTTGCGGCATCTCCGTCATTGCGACCCGCTTGGCGACGATCCAGCCGATCACCGAGCCGATCGCGATCATCGGCACCATCAGCCAGTAGGCCCCGATGCCCGGACCGAAGACGGTGAACACCACCGCGATGAACATGCCGATAATGCCGTACCAGACGGCGCGCTTGGCCTTCTCCTGATTGCTCAGCCCCCCCAGCGAGAGGATGAACAGAACACTCGCCGTGATCGCCGCGGCAGAGACAAATCCTTGTGCCAGCATGATTGATCTCCGCCCTTACGATTTCTGGAACATGGCGAGCATGCGGCGCGTCACGACGAAGCCCCCCACAATGTTTATGGTCGCGATCAGCACCGAGATCGCCGCCAGGGTCACCACGATCCAGTTGCCCGACCCGATCTGAAGGATCGCGCCGAGAATGATGATCCCCGAGATGGCGTTGGTCACCGCCATCAACGGCGTGTGCAGGGAGTGCGACACCCCCCAGATGACCTGAAATCCCACGAAACAGGCCAGCGCGAAGACAATGAAATGCTGCATGAAACTGGCCGGCGCGATCTGCCCCAACAGCAGCATCAGCGCCCCGCCGGCCGCCAGCAGCGTCACCTGGTTGCGGGTCTGCAGCCGGAATTCGCGCAGTTCCTCGGCGCGTTTTTCCTCGGGTGTCAGTTCCTTGGGTTTTTCCTTGGGCGCTGGCTGCGGGGTCGCCGAGGTCTTGTAGGGCGGTGGCGGGAAGGTCAGCGCCCCGCCACGGGTCACCGTGACGCCGCGGATCACGTCGTCATCCATGTTGTGATGGATGACGCCGTCCTTGTCGGGCGTCAGGTCGGTCAGCATGTGCCGGATATTCGTCGCGTAGAGCGTCGAGGACTGCGTGGCCATGCGCGACGGGAAATCCGTATACCCCACGATGGTGACGCCGCCATCGGTGACGAATTTCTCGTCGGGCCGGGTCAGATCGCAGTTGCCGCCCTTTTCGGCCGCGAGATCCACGATCACCGAGCCCGGCTTCATCAGCTTGACCATCTCCTCGGGCCAGAGCTTGGGGGCCGGGCGTCCCGGGATCAGCGCGGTGGTGATGACGATATCGACATCGGGGGCCTGCTCGCGGAACAGCGCCATCTCCTTTTCGATGAACTCCGGCGAGGCGGGCTTGGCGTAGCCGCCCTCCCCCGACATGTCGTCGGAGAAGTCGAGCATCAGGAACTCGGCGCCCATCGATTCGATCTGCTCGGCGACCTCGGGGCGCACATCGAAGGCGCGCACGATCGCGCCGAGGCTGGTGGCGGTGCCGATCGCGGCGAGCCCGGCCACCCCCGCGCCGATCACCATCACCTTGGCCGGCGGCACCTTGCCCGCCGCCGTGACCTGGCCGGTGAAGAAGCGGCCGAAATTGGCGCCTGCCTCGATGACGGCCCGGTAGCCGGCGATGTTGGCCATCGACGAGAGCGCGTCCATCTTCTGCGCGCGACTGATGCGCGGCACCATGTCCATGGCGATGACGGTGGCGCCCTGGGCCTCGCACAGCTTGAGCAGTTCTTCGTTCTGGGCGGGCCAGAACATCGAGATCAGCGTGTGATCCTTGCGCAGCCGCTTGGCCTCGGTCTTGGACGGCTCGCGCACCTTGACGATGATGTCCGACGCCTTCCAGAGCGCTGCCGCCGTCTTGACGACCTCGACGCCCGCCTCGACATAGGCCTCGTCGGAAAAGCCGGCCGCTGCGCCGGCACCGCTTTCGATTAGGCACTCATGTCCGAGCTTCTGGATCATGCGCGCGCTGTCGGGTGTCATCGCGACACGCGCTTCGCCCTCCGCGATTTCCTTCGGTGCTCCGATCTTCACTTTGTTGATCCCCCGTTGCATGCGCTTGCCGGCCCGCAGGCCGGTTATACCGCTCGACACTTAACACTGCGCAACATTGTTTCACAAGCCGCCCGGGCGTCGCAGGGACCGCAACGTCCAAGCTCAGATCCAGCGGCGCGTATTACGCGTGTAGCTTTCGAAAACCGCCCCGAAGCGCGCGCGCAGACGCGCCTCTTCCGGCAGGATGAAGCGGCGCTGCAGGACCCAGGCGAGGACGGGCACCAATGGCAGCGCCAGGACCGCGTCCAGCCACAGGACGACACCCGCCAGGATCAGTACATCGCCCAGATAGATCGGATTGCGCGTATACGCGTAAACCCCGCCCGTGATCAGCGCATCCGCGTCGCGATGCGGCACGATGGTCGTGTGATGGCGCATGAAGGCCGGCACCGCCAGCACCATCAGCCCCACCCCCGCAAGCCCGAGCACGCCCCCCAGCAAGCGGGCGACACCGCCGAACGGTCCGAAACCTACGGCAGGCAGCAGGGCGGCCACCGCCACCGCAAGCACCACGAACCCGGCAAGCCAGATCGGCGGGTAATCGAACAGGCGCATCCATCCCCCTCGTCGCGGTTCCTCGACAGCGCCGGTCAAGATCGCCGGGCACCCGGCGAGCATCAGCGCTGGCGCCCGCATCTGCAAGCCGTTACATGGTCGCGCGAAGGATTTGAACTTCGTCGCCGGGCGGTGCAACATGCCTGCGCAAAGGCATCGCGATGCGGCCCCGCCAGCATGATCACGTCGCGCGACCGCGCGAGCTCTGCCACCTTTCCGGGAGGAAAAATGACCGACTTCACCGCAACGCGCGCCATGTTCCACATCCCCGACGGGGTGATCTATCTCGACGGCAACTCATTGGGGCCGCTGCCGAAGGCCGCAGAGGCGCGCGTGGCCCGCACCATCCGCGAGGAATGGGGCGAGCTGCTGATCACCGCCTGGAACAAGGCCGGCTGGATGGCACAGCCCGCACGGGTCGGCGACCGGGTCGGGGCGCTGATCGGGGCCGGGCCGGGCACCGTGGTGATGGGAGACACACTCTCGGTGAAGGTCTACCAGGCACTGGCCTCGGCGCTGGAACTCAACCCTGGGCGGCGCGTCGTGTTGTCCGACAGCGGCAATTTTCCCTCCGACCTGTATATCGCGGAAGGGCTGCTGCGCACGCTTGGCGACGGGTACGAGCTGCGCATCGTCGCCCCCGAGGAGGTCGAGCAGGCCATCGACGACAGCATCGCGGTCACGCTGATCACCGAGGTCGATTACCGTACCGGACGCAAGCACGACATGCAGCGCCTGACCCGAAAGGCGCACGACGCGGGCGCGCTGACGGTCTGGGATCTGGCGCATTCGGCGGGCGCGCTGCCCGTCGACGTGACCGGCTGCGATGTCGATTTCGCGGTCGGCTGCACCTACAAGTACCTCAATTCCGGCCCCGGCGGCCCGGCCTTCATCTATGTCGCGCCGCGCCACGCCGACCGGGCGCGCCCTGCGCTTTCGGGCTGGCTGGGCCATGAGGCGCCGTTCGCATTCGAACCGACCTACCGTCCGGGCCGGGGCATCGAGCGCATGCGCGTGGGCACACCGCCTGTGCTGCAGCTTGCCGCGCTCGAGGCCGCGCTCGATGTGTGGGACATGACGACCATGGAGGATATCCGCAGCGCCTCGCTCGAGTTGCAGAACCGCTTCATCGCCGGGGTGGAGGCCGCCTGCCCGCAGCTTGAGCTTGCCTCGCCGCGCGACGATGCCATGCGCGGCAGCCAGGTCAGTTTCCGCCATCCGGAGGGCTACGCGATCATGCAGGCATTGATTGCGCGCGGCGTCATCGGCGATTTCCGTGCCCCGGATATCCTGCGATTCGGTTTCACGCCGTTGTTTCTCGGGCCCGACGACGTCGATGGCGCGGTGAAGATACTCGCGGAGGTGATGGAGAGATCGCTCTGGGATCGCCCCGATTACAAGACCCGCGCCGCGGTGACCTGAGGCCATGACGCGCAGCGCCCCCCTTGCGATCAGGCTTGCCTGCCGGCCCCTCTGCCGCCCGGGCGCCTGGATCACGCTGTGGCGGCGCATGGCGATGATCGGGGCCTGCGACGGCTGACTCGGCTGCCCGAGCCGATAACGCCAACGCATGACACGGAGCAGTCCCATGACCGACGCCTATGATCCGTCCTCCGAAGGCGCTCAGACCGCCTTTGACGGCCGCATGTCCTACACTGACTATCTCGCCCTCGACCGGATCCTCGACGCCCAGCATCCGCGCAGCGATGCCCATGACGAGATGCTGTTCATCATCCAGCATCAGACTTCCGAACTGTGGATGCGGCTGGCACTGCATGAGCTGGGCGCGGCCCGCGCGGCCATCGACGCCGACGCGCTTCGCCCCGCCTTCAAGATGCTTGCCCGCGTCTCGCGCATTTTCGAGCAGCTCAACTCCGCCTGGGACGTGCTGCGCACCATGACGCCGAGCGAATACACCCGCTTTCGGGACGCCCTTGGCGAATCCTCGGGGTTTCAGTCATGGCAGTACCGGTTGATCGAGTTCACGGTGGGCAACCGCAACCGGGCCATGCTCAGGCCGCATGCGCACCGCAAGGACCTGGTCACGGCCCTGCAGGACGAACTCGCGCGGCCCTCGCTTTATGACGTGGCGCTGCGCCACCTCGCCCGGTCGGGGCTGGCGGTGCCCGGTGCCGTGCTGACGCGCGATGTCGCCACCCCCTGGCAGCCCGATGACGGGGTGCGCGCGGCCTGGGCGCAAGTCTATGCAGCCCCGCATGACTACTGGGAGCAGTATGAACTGGCCGAAAAGCTCGTCGATTTCGAGGATTATTTCCGGCGCTGGCGGTTCAATCACGTCACCACCG
>CAZMBT010000179.1:0-4735 GCA_964564395.1 uncultured Alkalilacustris sp. | reverse complement strand
GCGCAATGGCTGGAAGACCTCCACGAGGAAGCCGGTCAAGAATGCCGAACTCTGGCGCCGGCTGGATACGGCGCAAGCGCGTCATGACGTGACGTGGAAGTGGGTCAAGGGCCATGCCGGCCACCCCGAGAACGAGCGCGCCGATGCGCTGGCACGCGCGGGGATGGCGCCCTTTCTGAACGACCGCGCGGAATCCGGCTCAGAAGCTGTACCAAAACCCTAGAGTGACATCGACGTCGCTGCGGCTGTCCCGGTCGAGACCCAGCCCGCCCTCGGCAATCAGGGTGGTGCGCGCCCCGACACGCCAGCCGACGACCGGCAAAAACGTCAGGTAGGTCGCATCCGCCGTATCATAGACCCCCAGCCCGAGCGCGAAGAGGCCGCGTCGAAAGGCGCGCAGCCCGAGCTGTGCATGGAGGTCCAGATGCGCACGCCCGCCTTGCGGGGGCTGCAGCGCCGACAGGCTCAGCCGTGCCCAGCCGCCATCGCCGGGCCGCGAAAACCCCTGGCCGATATGCACCCCCGGCCTGAGCCTCGGACGCACCGCGGCACGGCCCGCGCCGCGGCTGGAAACGACCCCGAGGCTCGCGGAAACCGGCCGGGATCTGCCGAGGTCGCGCAGATGCCAGCGCCCGAAGATCTCAACGTCGGCACGCCGTCCGCGGCGCGCCACATCCGCACCCAGCGTCAACCGCCTGGTCAGGCCGTGCTCGGCATAGATCTGCGTGATCGCCCCGACCTGCGTTCCGGCACCGATCATCGGGGCGATGAAGGTCTCGCCGCGCTCGCGCGGCCAGGGACCGGCCTGCACGCAGACCGCAGACAGCATCAACAGGATCACCATTATCGGAACGCGCGCCATCACGCGCAGCCTGTGCCCCGCCGGTTAACCGACGGTTAACGCGTGTTGGCCGCGTTTCAGGGAAAGCCGGGTGCCGCCCGCAGGCGGCCGACCTCCAGCCCACGCCAGTTGCGCTGTACCGCATCGAGCCGCCGCAGGGTCGCCGGATGCCCCGCCTCGAGAACGCCCAGCCGAACCAATAGCGCCGCGATCGCAGCCTCGGCGGCGCGCGTTGCCCCGTCGGCGATCTTCAAGGCGACGCCCAGCCGGCGTTCGGGCAGGATCGCGACGAAAACCGCCTCGGCCCCGGTCTTGATCGCGACGCGCCCACCCATCGCATGCATCAGTTCGGTACAAGCCCGCCCCTCGCCGGCGACCAGCTCGGGATGGCGGCACATGGCACCGGTCAGCCGCGCGGCGGCGCGGGCGCGCGTATCGCCCTGCGGATCGGCGGCGGCGAAAAACGCCATGGCACGCGCGAGCCCGTGCAGGGTGGTGGCAAAGTTTGGCGCCGAGCAGCCATCGATACCGAAGCCCGGGCTTTGCAGATCCGTCAGATCCTCGAACGCACTGCGCACCCTGAGCTGCACCGGATGATCGGGGGCAATATAGTCCGCCCCCGCCCCGAGGTGCCCCGACAGCGCAAGAAACCCGGCATGCTTGCCCGAGCAGTTGTTGTGGGTCTGGTCGGGCGCTGCATGGCGTCGGATCAGCGCATCGCGGGCCGCTCGGTCGTAAGGCTCATGCGCGCCGCAAAGCAGATCGGCCTCACCCAGCCCCATGTCGGCCAACCAGCGGGCAACGAGCTGCGTATGCATCGCCGCCCCCTCATGCGAGGCGCAGGCCAGGGCAAGATGCGCATCGCTCAGCCCGCGGGCCGCCCCTGCTTCCACAAGCGGCACCGCCTGCACCATCTTGCAGGACGAACGGGGGTAGATCAGCGTCTCGGGCGTGCCCCAGGCCTCCACCACACGCCCGCGCGCATCGCAGATGACGGCATGGCCGCGATGCACGCTCTCGACGCGACCGCCGCGCCACAACTCGACCATGGGAATCGCTTCGGCCATCAATCCTTCCCCATTCGGATGCGTTTTTGTGTCGGCGGGTCTTTCGCTGGCCGCCTGTTTCACGCTAGACTTGTATTATGAGCGGCGATGGTACCGCCACGAAAAACAGTGTGCGCAAGGCACCGGGGACGATGAATTGAGGCAAGCCAAGCACGGCTGGAGGCTGTGAAGACATGAGCATGACGACTCTGCGTATGGCGGGCACGCTGATCGCTGCATTTGCCGCGACCGGCGCCCTGGCCCAGGATGAAGAATCGAGCAACCGCGTTGCGGCCGAAACCGACTGGAGCGTTTTTGTGGAGAACGATCCGCATGAATGCTGGGCCGTCTCGCAACCCAAGGAAACGGTGAACACGCGCGACGGGCGCGTTGTCTCGGTGCGGCGGGGCGATATCCTGCTCTTCGCGACCTACCGGCCCGAACAGGGTGTCGCCGGCGAGATCTCCTTTACCGGAGGGTATCCTTTTCGTGACGGGTCCACCGTGAGTGTCGAGATCGGCGACGACGAGTTCGAGCTGTTCACCGAAGATGACTGGGCGTGGCCTGCCAGCGCCGAGGACGATGCGGCGCTGATGGAAGCGATGCGTGGAGGCGCCGAGGCGGTCGTCACCGGGGTGTCATCGCGCGGGACGACGACGGAGGACACCTTCTCGCTGTTCGGTTTCACGGCCGCGACGCAGGAGGCCGAGCGCCGCTGCCAGTAACGCCGCGGCGCCGACGACTGTATCCGCAGCCCATGGGGCGTGGTCGGAAACGGGCTGTTCCGCAGCCCGGTCCTTTCCTATATGGAGGCGGCAGCCAATCAGGAGCAGCCCATGGCGCATCACGCCCCGATCACGCAGGATCTCGTGACCCTGCCCCGAAAGACCCCGGATGAAGGCCGGACGAATCTGGTCGGGCTGACCCGCGCGCAGTTGCAGGACGCGCTCATCGCCGCCGGAACACCGGAACGCCAGGCCAGGATGCGCACGGGTCAGGTCTGGCAATGGCTCTACTACTGGGGCGTGCGCGACTTCGCGGCGATGACCAACTTGTCGAAGGCGTATCGCGCCCTGCTTGCCGAACATTTCACGATCGCGGTGCCCGAGATTGTCAGCCGCCACGTCTCGGCCGACGGAACGCGCAAGTACCTGCTGCGAATCGCCGGCGGCCACGAGGTCGAGGCGGTCTACATACCCGAGGAAGGACGCGGAACGCTTTGCGTGAGCTCGCAGGTCGGGTGCACGCTGACCTGTTCCTTCTGCCACACCGGCACGCAGCGGCTGGTACGCAACCTGACGGCGGGGGAAATCGTCGGTCAGCTCATGGTGGCGCGGGACGATCTAGGCGAATGGCCCGAACGCGGTGCGCCGCGCCCGGAGGGCCGGCTGGTGTCGAATCTGGTGCTCATGGGCATGGGGGAGCCGCTCTACAATTTCGAGAATGTCCGCGATGCCATGCAGGTGGTGATGGACGGCGAGGGGCTGAGCCTGTCGCGCCGGCGCATTACCCTGTCCACCTCCGGCATCGTGCCCGAAATCGCCCGCACCGCCGAGGAAATCGGTTGCCTGCTGGCCGTAAGCTTTCATGCCACCACGGACGAGGTGCGCGACCGGCTGGTCCCGATCAACCGCAAATGGAACATCGCCGAGCTGCTGAAGGCGTTGCGCGACTATCCGCGCCTGTCGAATTCCGAGCGCATCACCTTCGAGTACGTCATGCTCAAGGGGGTTAACGATTCCGATGCGGATGCGCGCCGGCTGGTGCAGCTGATCGCGGGCATACCGGCCAAGATCAACCTGATCCCGTTCAACGAATGGCCCGGCGCCCCCTATGAGCGATCGGAGTGGGAGCGGATCGAGGCCTTCGCCGACATCGTGCACAATGCCGGCTACGCCGCCCCCATACGCACGCCGCGCGGCGAGGACATCATGGCGGCCTGCGGTCAGCTCAAGTCGGCCTCCGAACGTGCGCGCAAGCGCAGCCGCACCGCGGCCGAATAGCGCCGTTCAGCGCGCCGCATCCCAGGCGTCGATGATCGCCACGGCCTCGTCCGCGCTGTCCACGAAGCTGATCAGATCGAGATCCGAGCGGCTGATCGTCCCGGCGTCTGCGATCGCCTCCCAATTGATGATGCGCTTCCAGAACTCGCTGCCGAAAAGCAGGAAGGGCATGCGCTTCATCCGCCCCGTCTGGATCAGGGTCAGCGTCTCGAACAGCTCGTCGAGCGTGCCGAAGCCGCCCGGAAAGATCGCGATCGCCTTGGCGCGCATCAGGAAATGCATCTTGCGGATCGCGAAGTAGTGGAAATTGAAGCTCAGCTCGGGGGTGACATACTGGTTGGGCGCCTCCTCGCGCGGCAGCACGATGGAAAACCCCACCGAGTCGCCGCCCGCGTCATGCGCGCCGCGATTGCCCGCCTCCATCACGCCGGGGCCGCCGCCGGTAGCCACGACATTCTCGCACCCGCCGCTTTGCAGGCTGCGCTCGGTCATCTGCCGTGCGAAGTCACGCGCGACGTCGTAGTATTCAGACAGCTCCCCGAGCATCGGCGTGGCTGCACCGGCCTTTCTGGAAGGCTCGGGGATGCGCGCACCGCCGAACATCACGATCGTCGAGGTGATGCCCCGCTCGCTCATCAGGGTCTCGGTCTTGAGCAGTTCGAGCTGCAGCCGCACCGGGCGCAGATCGTCGCGCAACAGGAAGTCGTTATCCGCAAAGGCGAGGCGGTAGGCCGGAGACCGCGTCTGCGGCGTATCAGGCAGGCGCCGGGTCTCCTCGACATCCTCGATGACATCGCGAAAGCTGCTGTGGCGCTCGTGCTCTCTCATGCGCATACTCCGGTTGC
>CAZMBT010000178.1:0-4738 GCA_964564395.1 uncultured Alkalilacustris sp. | reverse complement strand
GGGTCAGGCGAATACCGGCATAGCCGATTTCCATGCCGCAATCGCGCGCCCGCGAAGCAATCTGTTCGGCCCCGTTGGAATGCCCGTCCAGCCCCGGCTTACCGACCAGCAGCGACAATCGCCGCCCCAGGCGGGCCGAGACGGCATCGACCGCCTCGCGGATCTCGTCCAGCCCTTCGGTGCGGTTCGACGGCGCCGCGGACACCCCGGTCGGGGCACGGTACTCGCCGAAGGCGGCGCGCACCGTCTCGCCCCATTCGCCCGTCGTCACCCCGGCCTTCGCCGCCGCGATTGAGGGCGGCATGATATTGCCGCCGCCCGCGGCGACGCGCCGCAGCTCGCCCAGGGCCGCCTGCACAGCCGCTTCGTCGCGCGCAGCCCGCCAGCCGGCGAGTCTTTCGAGCTGATCAGCCTCGGCGGCGGGATCGACGACCATGATCGCGCCTTCCCCGGTGGTCAGGGGTGACGGCTCGGTGGTGGTATACCGATTGACCCCGACGACGGCGGTCTGCCCGCTCTCTATGCCGGCGATACGCTCGGCGTTCGACTCGACGAGCCGGGTTTTCATGTGTTCGATCGCCTGCACCGCACCGCCCATCGCGTCGATGGTCGCAAGCTCCTCGCGCGCGCCGACCTTCAGCTGGGCAACCTTGCGCTCGATGGCGGGGTTGTCGTCAAACAGATCGTCATACTCCAGCAGATCCGTCTCATAGGCCAGGATCTGCTGCATGCGCAGCGACCATTGCTGATCCCAGGGGCGCGGCAGTCCCAGCGCCTCGTTCCACGCCGGCAGCTGCACGGCCCGGGCGCGGGCATTCTTCGACAGCGTGACCGCCAGCATCTCCAGCAGGATACGATAGACATTGTTTTCGGGCTGCTGCTCGGTCAGCCCCAGCGAGTTGACCTGCACCCCATACCGGAAACGGCGGTACTTCGCGTCCTCGACCCCGTAGCGGTCGCGGCATATCTCGTCCCACAGTTCGGTGAAAGCGCGCATCTTGCACAGCTCGGTGACGAAGCGGATGCCCGCATTCACGAAGAAGCTGATCCGCCCGACCATGGCCGGAAAGTCCTGCGGTGCCACCTTGCCCTTCAGATCGTCCAGAACGGCCGTGGCGGTGGCCAGCGCGAAGGCCAGCTCCTGCTCGGGCGTCGCGCCCGCCTCCTGCAGGTGGTAGGAACACACATTCATCGGGTTCCATTTCGGCATGTTCTCGCGCGTCCAGGCGGCGACATCCGTGATCATGCGCAGGCTGGGTTCGGGCGGGCAGATATAGGTGCCGCGCGACAGGTACTCCTTGATGATGTCGTTCTGCACCGTGCCGGTCAGATGCGCGATGTCGGCGCCCTGTTCCTCGGCCACGGCGACATAGAGCGCCAGCAGCCACGGTGCGGTGGCGTTGATGGTCATCGAGGTGTTCATCTGTTCCAGCGGGATCGAATCGAACAGCATGCGCATGTCGCCCAGATGCGCCACCGGCACCCCGACCTTTCCGACCTCGCCGCGTGCCAGCTCGTGATCGCTGTCATACCCCGTTTGCGTCGGCAGGTCGAAAGCCACCGACAATCCGGTCTGTCCCTTGGCAAGATTGGACCGATAGAGCGCATTCGACGCCGCAGCGCTCGAATGCCCCGCATAGGTCCGGAAAAGCCAGGGTTTGTCGCGGATCGGGGCATCGGTCATGGCTGATCTCCTGCGTCGCGCATGCAACATTCTTGCAATCAAGAGACTGGTATAGGAAATATTGTGACCTTGTCAATTCGCCGCAACGCAGAAAACCGGCGACGCGACGCCGCCGGCACCTGCTCGACCAGATCGGGGATTACGCGCCCGTTGCCCGGCTGGCGATGGCCTCGAAAATCGCATCCAGCTCGCGCGCCGCCTCTTCCAGCGCCGCCCCGCCTTCATCGAGATAGGGGGCGAAGACATGGCTCGGCGTCTTCCAGCTCAGCCGTGCCGTGCCGTCCGGGTCTTCCGTCAGATAGAAGCGGATCGGCGCCTCGATCATCGCCGCCGTGCTCAGATCGAGGATCCGCACGGCATACGCATTGTTGAAGACGCCCATGACGACGTTCTCTGGTATCTCGATGCCGCGCGCACGCGCGGTGGCGGTGGGCCCGACCTGCGTGACAATGCCCATGCCCTCGCTGGCGACCGCTTCGCTCATGCGGGCGGCGAGACGTTCATGTGTCATTTCGGTCTCGATGACGCGCCAGCCCTCGCGCGGTTCGGGGGCGGCGACGGCGAGTGCGGGCAGAAGAATCGCGACGAGTGCAAGAAAGCGCATGACGAAATCCAGTGCTTCGACGGCGCGGGGCCGGCATTGGTGTAGGGGCGCGGGGCACGATACCGCCAGTCAGCGGCAGTCCCCGCCACCCTGCATACCGCCGCACGGCGTAACAGCGTGGACACGAATTCGCACGGCGGCGTGAAGTTCAGGCCGTCAGCCCCTGCGGCTCGGGAAGGGCGTGGGCGCGACAGGCCGCGGTCAGGGTATTGGCCAGAAGGCACGCGATGGTCATTGGCCCGACGCCCCCCGGAACCGGGGTGATGGCTCCGGCAACGCTGACGGCCGTTTCGAAATCGACATCGCCCACCAGCCGGGTCTTGCCTTCGCCCTTTTCGGGGGCGGGCACCCGGTTGATGCCGACATCGATGACCGCGGCGCCGGGCTTGACCCAGTCGCCGGCAATCATTCCGGGCCGCCCGACCGCGGCCACCAGGATGTCCGCGCGCCGGCAGATCGCCGGCAGATCGCGGCTGCGCGAATGCGCAACGGTCACCGTCGCACTGTCGCGCAGAAGGAGCTGCGCCATCGGCTTGCCGACGATGTTCGAGCGCCCCACAACCACCGCATCGTACCCCGCAAGACTGCCGAGCTGACCGCGCAAGAGCATCAGACATCCCAGCGGCGTACACGGCACCATGGACTTCTGCCCCGTCGCCAGCAGACCGACATTGGAGATGTGAAAGCCGTCCACGTCCTTCGCCGGGTCGATCGCGTTGATCACAAGATCGGCATTGATATGCGACGGCAGCGGCAGTTGCACGAGGATGCCGTGCACAGCCGGATCGGCGTTGAGCTGATCGACGAGGCCGAGCAATTCGTCCTCGGTTGTGGTGTCGGCCAGCCGGTGCTCGAAACTCTCCATGCCGGCCTCGGCGGTCTGGCGCCCCTTGTTGCGGACATAGATCTGGCTGGCGGGGTCGTCCCCGACAAGGACCACAGCCAGCCCCGGCGTGATCCCGTATCCGGCCTTCAGGCGGGCAACCTGGTCGCCCACCCGGCCGCGAAGCTCCTCGGCGCGCGCCTTGCCGTCGATGATCGTCGCACTCATGCGATCCTCCCTTTCCTGTCACGCGGTCGGGACCGTCATGCGCCATGCGGCCGCGCGTGACCACCCGGCAACCGCGCTTTCATCCGGATACGTGCCCGTTCAATCGATCCGGGCGTCAGAACAGCCCTTCGACATCGCCATCCGCGTTGAGCTTGATCGACTCGGCGGCGGGCTGGCGCGGCAGACCGGGCATCGTCATGATCTCGCCGCAGATGACGACAATGAAGCCCGCCCCGGCCGAAAGCCGGACTTCGCGCACCGGCACCGAATGTCCGATCGGCGCGCCACGCAGATTCGGATCGGTCGAAAAGCTGTATTGCGTCTTGGCCATACAGACGGGCAGATCGCCGAAACCGGCATCTTCCCATTCGCGCAGCTGGTCGCGGATACGCTTGTCGGCCAGAACCTCATCGGCGCGATAGATGCGCCTGGCGATCGTCTCGATCTTCTCGAACAACGGCATCTCCGCGCGGTAGAGCGGCGCGAACTGAGACACGCCGCTATCTGCGATCTCGGCGACACGGGTGGCAAGCGCCTCGGTTCCGGCCGAGCCGTCGGCCCAGTGACGGCACAGGATCGCCTCCGAGCCCTGCGTTGCGACATAGTCGCTCACCGCTGCGATCTCGGCCTCGCTGTCGCCGGCGAAATGGTTGATGGCCACCACGACAGGCACCCCGAAGGACTTCAGATTGCCGATATGGCGCCCGAGATTCGCGCAGCCCTCCTCGACCGCCCCGACGTTTTCGGCGCCCAGATCCGACTTGGCGACCCCGCCATTCATCTTCATGGCCCGCACGGTCGCCACAAGCACGACGCAATCGGGCGCCATCCCGGCCTTGCGGCACTTTATATTCATGAACTTCTCCGCCCCCAGATCGGCGCCGAAGCCCGCTTCGGTCACGACGTAATCGGCGGTCTTGAGCGCAGTCCGGGTGGCCATCACCGAATTGCAACCATGCGCGATGTTGGCGAAGGGTCCGCCATGCACGAAGGCGGGGTTGTTCTCAAGCGTCTGCACGAGGTTCGGCTGCATGGCGTCACGCAACAGCACCGTCATGGCGCCATCGGCCTTGAGGTCGCGGGCATAAACCGGTGAGCGGTCGCGCCGATAGGCCACGATGATGGCGCCGAGACGCTGCTGCAGATCGGCAAGGTCCGATGCCAGGCACAGGATCGCCATCACCTCGGAGGCGACGGTGATGTCGAACCCCGTCTGCCGCGCGAAGCCGTTCGCGACCCCGCCCAACCCGACGACATTGTCACGCAGCGCGCGGTCGTTCATGTCCATCACGCGACGCCACACGACCCGGCGCTCGTCGATCCCGAGCGCATTGCCCCAGTAGATGTGGTTGTCGATCATCGCTGCGAGCAGGTTGTGCGCGCTGGTGATGGCGTGGAA
>CAZMBT010000177.1:0-4739 GCA_964564395.1 uncultured Alkalilacustris sp. | reverse complement strand
CGCGTACCGACAGAAGGCTCAGAAGCCACCAGCGCAGCGCGTCGCCTGCCAAACTGGCACGTCCTGATTCCTGGGCGCGAATGAAGCCCCGCGCGGCCCCGAGCCCGTCGGCGCGGACCCGGTACTTGACGACCCGACGGGCGAAGGCCAGGCGCTGCGCGGGATGGGCGCGCAGGAAGTCGGCGTGCCGGGTGAGGATGTGCTCGAACGCGGCGGCGCGGTCCGCGGCGCGGCTGCGGCTGGTCAGGCTGGCGAGATCGCCGCCGGTGCGCGCCTCGGTCGGGCGGATCCGCACGCCGGGGCGCGGCGAATACCAGCCGGGCACGCCTTCGGCGGCGAGGCGCAGAAAGAACTCCGTGTCTTCGTTGACCGAAAGTGATGCATCGATCCCGCCCATCGCCTCGAAGGTCCCGCGCCTGATCCAGAAGCCCATGCCCAGCCCGGCGAGGCGCTCGCCTATCGGTGCGTCGGGCGCGATCATGCCTTCGGGTAGACGCTTGCTTACCAGTCGATTGCCGCACCGCATGGCCGAGAACCCGAAGCACGCTGACTGCGCGGGGCCTTGCAGCGCCGCAAGGATCCGTTCGGGATAATCGGGCAGCATCGCATCATCGTCGTCGAGGAAGAAGAGCACATCGCCGCGCGCATGGCGGGCGCCGAGATTGCGCGCCGCCGCCGCGCCCGAAGGCCCCGGATTGTCGATGACATCCGGGGCCGGACCGGTCATGGCCGCAAGCGTCCGCGCTGCGGGGGGCGATGTTCCGTCATCGACGACCAGGATCTGCCCGCCCGCCGGCAAGGCCGAGAACGCCGAAGCCACGGCGCCGCGCAGGCCCGCCGGCCTGTCCTTTGTCGGGATGATGATCGTGCAGTTCACGATGGAGGCCCGCTGATGGCGTTCGGGTGTCGATCTATGTCGGCGGCGTTGGAATATCCATGCGACACGCACGTCTTGTCGCATCCGAGGTCATCGCCTACACACATCGCTGCCTGTGTGGTGCCGGTATGATCCTCTCGCTGTCGCATAACTTCATCTTCGTCCATGTGCCCAAGGCGGCCGGGTCCGCGCTGACGCTCGCCCTGCGTCCGTATGCGACCATACCGCAGCGGTCGCTCTGGACATCGGCCAAACGGCGGTTGCCGATCGTGGAGCGGCCGGGAGCCGCGCATTTTCGCATCCACGATAGCGCCGCGCGCATCCGCCGCAAACTGTCGCCGGAGGTTTACGGCAGATTTCACAGCTTTGCGGCGGTGCGCGATCCGTTCGATCATGCTGTCTCGCATTACGAGTACATGAAGCAGTATCGCAGCCCGCGCATCGCTGCGCGCTTCGCAAGAATGAGTTTCGAGGCCTATCTGGCGCAGCGGCTCGAACGCCGTGGTCCGTTCGACCGGCTGTTCGTGCGCCTTCCCGATCAGTCTCATTTCCTGGTGGATGAGCAGGGGCGGCTGGCCGTGGACCGGCTGTTGCGTTTCGAGCAGCTGTCCGCCGATTTTCGCGCGCTCACCGACGATCTGGGGCTGGGCGAGGCGCAGCTTCGCACGGTCAACAGGACCCGGTCGAGGTCGAGCTCCGACGCGCGCGCGTATCGCGACTATTACGATGCCACGACCGAGGACATGGTGCGCGCCCTCTATGCGCGGGACTTCGACCTGCTGGGCTACAGCGACCGGCTTTCCGGGGGGGCGCAGATGTCCTGACCGGTCGGGCGGCGGCGTGCGGCACCGCAGTTGCGCGCGGCAATTGGTTTTTCCCGTCGGGTGTGGCACATCGATGCAGCCCTGACCTGCCGAGGCCGCATGATGCGTCATATCCTGTTCGTCACCGGAACCCGCGCCGATTTCGGCAAGCTCGAACCGCTGATCACCGGGTCGCGCGATGCCGGCTTTCGGGTGTCGGTGCTGGTGACCGGCATGCACATGCTCGAACGCTATGGCCTGACCAAGATCGAGGTGCATCGCACCCCCGGTGTCGAGGTGTCGGAGTTTCTCAATCAGCGGCCGGGCGATGCGCAGGACATGGTGCTGGCCAAGACCGTTCTGGGGTTTTCCGACTTCCTCGCCGAACACCGCCCCGATCTGGTCGTCGTGCATGGGGACCGGATCGAGGCGCTGGCCTGCGCGCTGGTCTGTGCGACGAACTACGTGCGCTGCGCCCATGTGGAAGGCGGCGAGGTTTCGGGGACGATCGACGAGGTCTTTCGCCATTGCAACACCAAGCTCGCGCATGCGCATTTCGTCAGCTCGGACGCGGCGCGCGCGCGTGTTCAGGCCCTCGGGGAGCCGGAGGGCAGCATTCATGTGATCGGCTCGCCCGAGCTTGACAAGCATGGCGCGCCTTCGGGGGTGACGCTCAAGGAAGTGCGCGCGCGCTACGATATTCCCTTCGAGAGTTTCGGCATCGCCATCTTCCATCCGGTGACATCGGAAGCCGCCTTCATGGGGCGTCAGGCCGAGGCGTTCTTCGGCGCGCTTGCACGATCGGGGCGGGCCTTCGTGGTCATCCTGCCCAACAACGACCCGGGTGCCGATGCGATCCTGGCGGCCATCGACACCCTGCCGGCCGACCGCTTTCGCATCATCCCCTCGATGCGGTTCACACATTTTTCCGAGCTGATGAAGAACGCCGCCGTCATCGTCGGCAATTCGTCGGCCGGGGTGCGCGAAGCGCCGTTCCTCGGTCTGCCCAGCCTGGATGTGGGCACGCGTCAGACCAACCGTTCGCAGGCGCCGACCGTCATGCATTGCGATGCCGAGGACATCGCGGCCATCGGTGATTTCCTGGTGCGGGCATGGGGGGGGCGTCACAGCCCGCACCCGGCATTCGGCGAAGGGGGTGCGGCCGAGCGCTTCGTCGCCATCCTGCGCAGCGAAGCGTTCTGGAAGGCCCCGCTGCAGAAAGCGTTTCGCGATGCCTGAGCACCGCACCCGCGCGCCGGGTCCGGTGCTGCGCCTCTGGCTGGGGCTGTCGGCGATCGCGGCGCCGCTGGCGCGGTGGCATCTGCGCCGGCGCGCGGCGCGCGGCAAGGAAGACCCGGCGCGCATGCGCGAGAAGCTGGGCATCGCGAGCCTGCCGCGCCCGGACGGCGTGCTTGTCTGGATGCATGCCGTGGGCGTGGGAGAGGCGTTGGCCCTACCCGCCCTGATTCGCGCGATGCGTGCGCAGCGGCCCGACATCAGCGTGCTGGTCACCACCTCGTCGCGCACCTCGGCGGCGGCGCTCGCGCCGAACATGCCGGAGGGCGCGGTGCATCAGTTCCTGCCGCTCGATGCCCGCCCCTTCCTGAAGCGGTTTCTGGATCATTGGCGTCCGGACCTGTCGGTCTGGGCCGAGCGGGATCTGTGGCCGGCGATGGTCTGGGCGGTGGATCGGCGCGGCATTCCGCTGGCCATGGTGAACGGGCGGCTGACCGAGGCCTCGGCGCGCGCCAAACGGCGCGCCGGCGGGCTGTATCGGGACCTGCTGTGCCGTTTCGCCCATCTGGGGGCGCAGGACCCAGATTCGGCGGCGCGATTCGCCGCGCTGGGCGCGGGGCAGGTTCTGGTCACCGGATCGCTCAAGGCCGGGGCCGATGCGCTGGCAGATCAGCCCGAGGCGCGTGCGCACATCGCGGCGCGGTTGCGGGGACGCCGGGTCTGGATCGCGGCGTCCACGCATCCTGGCGATGAGGCCGCCGTTGCGCAGGCGCAGCGCCAACTGCTCGGCTCGGCGCCGGAAACCTGTCTGATCATCGCGCCGCGCGATCCGTTGCGCGCCGCGCAGCTTTGCGACGCGCTGAACGGCGCCGGCCTTGCGGCGGCCCGGATAGGTGCGGGGAACCTGCTGCCGGATGGCGACTTCGATACGCTTGTTCTTGGCGAAGTCGGTCAGCTCGGGCTGTGGTACCGGGTTGCCGATGCGGCCTTTGTCGGCGGCTCCATCGCGCCGGTTGGCGGGCACAACCCGTATGAACCCGCGCGCCTGGACTGCGCCGTCCTGCATGGGCCGCATATCGGCAACTTCGCGCTGGATTATGCCGCCTTTCACGCGGCTGGCGCGGCGCGCGAGGTGTGGGACGGGCCGTCGCTGGCCGCGGCGCTGTCCGATCCCGGATGTGGCGCGATGCGCCCCGCGGCGGCAAATGTTGCGGCCGCCGGCCGCGCTGCGTTGCAGGCCGAAGCGGAGCGCCTGCTTGATCTTCTGGACCGGCGCGCGGAAGGTTGAGGGCGCAACGCATCCCACCGGGAGGAGCTGCAAATGGAACTGATCGACATAACCGTGAACTGCCCTTCGGACGAGATTGCCGACGCGATCGCCGAAGCGCTGATCGAGGCGCGGCTGATCGCCTGCGCGAATCGCCTCGCGCCGGTGCAGAGCCGCTATTTCTGGGACGGGCGGGTCGAAACGGCGCAGGAAGTGCCCCTGCTGCTGCATACGCGGCGCGAGCTGTTCGAGGCTGTCGTCGAAGTCGTGCGCCGGCACCACCCCGACGAGACGCCGAGCATCCTCGCCGTGCGCATCGAGGCGGTCAATCAGGACTACGCCGACTGGCTGGTCCGCGAAACCGCGGCCGCGCAGGGCTGAGCGCCGACCGGGCCCATCGCTCGGGGTCAGGCCGGGCCGGGTGCGACCTGGTCCGGAAACGGGCCGCGTGGCATCTGCCTGCCCTCGAAATCGTAACCGAACATCGCGATCTCGCGGGCGCATTCGCGCGCGACGAGGTCGCGCGTGCGCGCATCGTAGAACCGGGTCCAGTCGC
>CAZMBT010000176.1:0-4750 GCA_964564395.1 uncultured Alkalilacustris sp. | reverse complement strand
CCGCTCTCGGCGATCTTCGACTTCACCGCAGCCACGTCGTAATCGGTACGTCCCGCAGGGACCGGATCCTGCCAGATCAGGTCCTCATCGGGAACCTCGGGTCCGAAATAGCGCGCCTTCGGCCCCATGTCGCGATGCGTCAGCTTGAACCAGGCGCGCGCGAAGGCGTCGTCGAGTTCGGCGGGGTTGTTGTAGAACCGCTCAGAGATCTTGCGGTATTCCGGGTCCATCTTCATGGCCATGTCGGCGTCGGTCATGATCGGCTTGACCTTGATCGACGGGTCCTCGACATCGACGGGCATGTCCTCTTCCTTGATGTCGATGGGCTCCCACTGCCAGGCGCCGGCGGGGCTCTTCTTGAGCTCCCACTCATAGTTGAGCAGCAGGTGGAAGTAGCCGTTGTCCCACTTCGTGGGGTGGGTGGTCCAGGCGCCCTCGATGCCGCTCGTGACGGTGTCACGGCCGATGCCCCGGCTGACATGGTTGTTCCAGCCCAGCCCCTGCTCATGGACATCTGCGGCCTCGGGCTCGGGGCCGAGCTCGGCGGCGTCGCCGTTTCCATGGGTCTTGCCGACGGTGTGCCCACCCGCGGTGAGTGCGACGGTCTCGTAGTCGTCCATCGCCATGCGCGCGAAAGTCTCGCGCACCTGGTCGGCAGTCTTGAGCGGATCGGGCTGGCCGTTCACGCCCTCCGGGTTGACGTAGATCAGCCCCATCTGCACGGCGGCGAGGGGGTTCTCCATCGTGGCTGGATTGGCGACATCGTCGTAGCGCTCGTCGCTGGGGGCGAGCCATTCCTTCTCGGCGCCCCAGTAGGTGTCCTTCTCGGGGTGCCAGATATCTTCGCGCCCGTAGGAGAATCCGAAGGTCTTCAGCCCCATCGATTCATAAGCGACGTTGCCGGCGAGGATGAACAGATCCGCCCAGCTCAGCTTGTTGCCGTACTTCTTCTTGATCGGCCAGAGCAGCCGGCGCGCCTTGTCGAGGTTGGCGTTGTCGGGCCAGGAGTTGATCGGCGCGAAGCGCTGGTTGCCGGTTCCGCCGCCGCCGCGGCCGTCGGCGATCCGGTAGGAGCCCGCCGCGTGCCAGGCCATGCGGATCATCAGCCCGCCGTAATGGCCCCAATCGGCCGGCCACCAGTCCTGGCTGTCGGTCATCAGCGCGTGCAGATCGCGCTTGAGTGCCTCGGTGTCGAGCTTCTTGAGCTCTTCGCGGTAATTGAAGTCGCGCCCCAGCGGGTTCGGTTTGGTGTCATGCTGGTGGAGGATGTCCAGATTCAGCGCGTTAGGCCACCATTCCATGGTGTTGCTGCCGATCTGCGTGTTTCCGCCATGCATCACAGGGCATTTGCCTGCCTTGTTCACGTCGTTTCCGTCCATGGGAGTCTCCGATCTGTCTGTCCGCCCCGATCGGGCAACGCGTGCTGCCCGCAGGCCTCCACGATGTTCCGACCACCGCGATACACGGGGTCGGCGTTCAATCTGGAATCATTCCTAACAGAGACTTGTCATAATGAGAATTTGAAAATTCTAATCAGCATGATACGAATTTCTTATGAAAGGCGTGTCGATGAAGCACCTTCGGTATTTCGAAGCCCTCGCGCAGCAGGGGCACTTCGGACGTGCCGCCGAGAAATGCGCCATCTCACAGCCGGCGCTGTCGGTTCAGATCAAGGAGCTGGAGGAAATCCTGTCCGCCCCGCTGGTCGAGCGCGGCCCGCGCGAGGTTCGCCTGACCAGCCTCGGGGAGGCCTTCGCGCTGCGCGCGCGCGACATCCTGCGCGCCGTCGATGAGTTGGGCGATCTGGCGCGCGCGTCGCATGAACGCCTCGCCGGGCGGATGCGCATCGGCGTCATTCCCACCATCGCACCCTATCTGTTGCCGCGCTTCGTCAACCGGCTGGGACACCTCTACCCCGAGTTGGAGATCCAGCCGCATGAAGCCGTGACGCAAAAACTGATCGCGCGCCTTCTCGACGGGCGGCTTGATACGGCCATCGTGGCGTTGCCGGTCTCGGAGCCGTCGCTGGAGGAAGTCGCGTTGTTTCAGGAGGAGTTCGTGCTTGTCCGATCGCTGCAGGATGCGCGAAAGCCGGTTCCGGATGCCGAACATCTGGCCGAGATGCGTCTGCTCCTGCTGGAGGAGGGGCATTGCTTTCGTGAACAGGCGTTGTCGTTTTGCAGCGCCTCCGGTGCGCTGCCGCGCGAGTTCATGGAGGCCAGCAGCCTCTCGACGCTGGTGCAGCTGGTCGGTGCGGGCATCGGGGTCACGCTGATCCCGGAAATGGCGGTGGAAATCGAGACGCGGTCGGCGCCGGTGGCCGTGGCGCGGCTCAAGCGGCCGCGCCCGACTCGCAGGGTCGGCATGATCTGGCGCCGTTCGAGCCCTCTGGCCGAGCAGTTCACGCGTGTCGCGCAAGCCCTCGGCGCGAATGCGCAGGCTCATACCGGGGCGGTGCCGGTCTCCGATCATCCCGCCTGATGCAACGCGCTCGCGCTCGGGCGAGCACCCTGGCAGCGCCCGGCCGTTGATGGCTTCGCCAGTCCGGGGGTGCCCATGCATGATTCCGTGCAGCGTGTCGGACGATGCCCCAATTGTGCGACGCCATCACCCGAATTTCGGCATGTTTGTTCGCCATTCACAAGCCGCCGATGTAACCTCGGCGCGTTGAGCATGACCCATGCGCAGGACAGCCGCGATGCGTAGCCACTTCGAGACAGCCCTGCTGCACCCCGCTCGCCGGTTTCGCGCGGCGATGATCGCGCTGATTCTGCTGGTGCAGGTCGTTGCGCTTGCCGTTGCCTATCAGTTCGTGATCGAGGTCGACTGCTTTGCCACGGGGCATGCCGAGATATGCCGCCTGATGCGTTCCATGATCGCGCGGGCGCTGGCTTTGGCGGCGGGGCTCGGGCTGCTGTTTCTGGCGCGCCGCGCCGTCTTCCAGCGTCTGGCGCAACGCGCGCAGTCGCCCGGTTCGGGTGCCCGCCGCGGGGTGTTGTTCAATCTGGTCGGGTTCGCCGTGCTGCTGGCACCCGCCGTGATCCTGCCGGAAATCACCGGGCCGCAGGAGCTTCGCCTGGCCATCGGTTTCTGGGTGGTGGGTGGCCTGCTCGCCGTGCCCGCATCCCTGCGCTGGCTGGCGCCCTGGCATGCCTGGCGCGAATTCCTGGCGGGTCTGGGGTGGCTTTCGGCGCCGGTGGTGGTGCTCGTGCTGGTCATCCCCGAACTGGCAGACATCGTGCAGCCGCTCTGGGACATCAGCGCGCTCACATTGCTGACTTTCGCGATGGTGTTTCAGCTGCTGCTCCTGCTCGGCGCCGATGCCTTCGCGCGTCCCGACGACTTTGTCATCGGCGTTGACAGCTTTGCGGTGCATATCGCGGCGCAATGCTCCGGGGTGGAGGGGTTCGTTCTGGTCGGAAGCTTCGTCGCGGTCTATGCGGCGCTGTTTCATGGCATGATCCGGCCGATGCGGTACTGGCTGATCGTGCTGCCGCTCGCCCTCTTGCTGAGCTGGTTGCTCAACATCCTGCGCATCGCGCTGCTGGTCCTGCTGGGCGCGCATGTGTCGCCGACCCTCGCTGTGGACGGGTTTCACAGCTATGCCGGATGGCTGTTCTTCACCCTCCTCGCGCTGGGGGTGATCCTGTTGGTGCATATCTCGCCGTTCCTGCACAGGGCCGAGCACCGCGCCGGGCAGCGTCAGACGCCGCAACCGGCGCTGCGCCGCGATGATGCTGCCGCAAGGCTCCTGCCCTTCGTCGCCTTCATGCTGTCGGGGATCGTCGCGGCGGCCTTCTTTCCGGTCCCGGCGGCGGGTTATCCGCTGAGGGTTCTGATCATGCTTCTGGCGCTTGCACCGTTCTGGGCGCAATACGTCGCATTCGAGTGGCGGCTCGATCCCGTGGCGCTGGGCGCGGGTGCGGTGGTCGGGCTGGGTTGGGTGGTGTCGCATGGCGACCCGGGCGCGCATGACGGCGAGGTGGCGGCCATGCTGGCGGGCATGTCGGCGGCGGGCGCCGCATCCTGGATCGCGCTGCGGGTGTTCGGAACCGTGGTTCTGGTGCCTCTGATCGAAGAGCTGTTCTTTCGCGGATACCTGCTTGCGCGGCTGGATCGCGGCGGCCTGTCGTGGCGGATCGTGGCGATCGCCGTCTCGACGGCGGCTTTTGCACTGTTGCACGGGCGCTGGCTGGAGGCCGGGCTGGCCGGGTTGATCTTCGCCGGCGTGTTCCTGCGGCGTCAGCGGATCGGGGATGCCGTTCTGGCGCATGCCGTGGCGAACGCCGTTGTCGCCGCTGCGGCGGTGGCTATCGGGAACTGGACGCTGATCTGACGCGGGCCGGGCGCGGCCGCGACCCGGCCCCTCCGGCGCCGGGCCCTTGCTGCGCCGGGGCGAGGCGCCGGTCGCGCCGGCAGGTTTCAACCGTTGCGTTCGAAGATGTTGCGGGCTTCAGCCTGCCCCTTGGGCCGCAAGAGCAAGAGCCCCTCACGGCGTTCGACCAGTGCAAGGTCCAGCGCACGCCGTACCGCGGCGCGCGCGCGCGACTCCGGCCAGCGCAGGTGATCGATCAGGGCGCGGGTGGTGTTTTCCTCGGCCATCGCCGCTGTGCCTTCATGGGTGAAGAGATGCGCGACCAGCGTCCGGCAGTCATGATCCAGCCTTTCGCGGTGCCAGCGCAGGGCCTGCGCGATCAGGCCACGGTCAGGCGCGAGCAACAAGGCCAGCGTGAACCAGACGCCCGTCATG
>CAZMBT010000175.1:0-4824 GCA_964564395.1 uncultured Alkalilacustris sp. | reverse complement strand
TGGCGCATCCACAGCCCCGCATCTCCGACCGACAGCACCCGTGCGGTGCCGGTGGTCAGCCGGTCCGACAGCGCGTCATATTGCGTCATGGTTGCCGCCACGAGCGGGTTGAACACCGCCAGCGCGAGGGCGCCCACCACGAGCACCGCGGCCACCGGCGCCAGCGCAAGCCGGATCGCCGAGCGTCCGGCAGCGCGCACGACCACCAGTTCGGAGCTGCGCGCGAGCGCCAGAAACAACGCGATCGTCGCCAGAATGACGATCAGCGGCAGGATCTGATAGAGCGCGGCAGGCATGTTCAGCGCCGCGAGCTGCGCCGCCTGCGCGAAGGTTCCGTCGCGTCCGGCCATGCGGCGCAGCTGCTCGACCATGTCGAGCAGCATCAGCATCCCCGCAAAGACCCCGAGGATGATCAGGAAGGTTCCGAGGAAGCGGCGAGCGACATAGAGTGAAAGGGTCATGTTGCCACCCGGTCCTGGCCGCCCCTGCCGCGCCGATGCGCCAGTCGTCGCGCTGCATCGGCCTTCCAGAGCATCCCCAGCGCCATCGCGCCCCCCAGCACGACCGGACCGAAGGTCAGCGGCGCCATCCTCGCATCGCGCAGGGCGATCCCGGACAGCGCGTTGTTGGCCAGCTGCACCAGGATCAGCAGCGTGACCGCGCCGACGATCTGGCGCCAGAATCCGAAGCGGCTGAAGGCGCCGAGGCGCAATGTCGCAAAGCCGATCATGGCCGCCGCGAGGGCGAGGAACGGGTGCGCCAGCCGCGTCCAGGCTTCGTGCAGGAATTCGGCGCGCCGCGCGTTGACCGCCCGCAGATCCTCGGGATCCGCCCGAAAGAGCGTCGCGGTGTCCAATGCGCGCAGATCAGCCCCGCGTCCCGCCGGAGAAATCAGTGCGCCGACATCATAGGTCAGGTCGTCGAAGCGCAGCACGGCGAGGCGCGAATCCTTGTGATCGAAAACCTGCGCAATCCCGTCGAGCATCACCAGCTGCGGGCCGTGCGCGCCCGGTACAAGGACGGCGCGTTTCGACGTGTAATCCGTGCGCACATTGCCCGAGCGGCCATCTGAAAGAAACACATCCTCCAGCGCTCCTTCCTCGGTAATGGTACGGATATAGAAGGTGACGCCGCGCGCCGGATGCAGGAAATCTCCCTCGCTCAGCATGCGTGCGGTGATGTTCTCGGCGATCTCGGCCTGCCTTTCGGAGAGCTGGGCGCGGCTGGCCGGCATCAGCACATGCATGAGCAAGGTCAGAAACAGCGCCACGATCAGGCCGAAATACAGCACCGGCCGCGCCATGCGCATTGCCGACAGACCTGTGGCCTGCATCACCACCAGCTCGCTTTCCGATGCCAGCCGGTTCGTCACATAGACCGCTGCCGCGAAGGCCGACACCGGCAGCACCACCCGGATCACGTTCGGCAGCGCCAGGGCGGTGAATTCGAGGAAAACCAGAAGCGACTGGCCATCGCCCACCAGATTGTCGAACAGCGACACCGCGCGGTTGACCCAGTACACGGAGATCAGCACGAGAGAAAAGAAGCCGAACACCACAAGCAGTTGCGACAGCACGTATCTGTCGAATCTCGGCACGCGATACCCCCCTCGTTGCCCGGACGTTAGACGAAAAGCCGGCAGCGGAAAACTGCGATCTGGCCAACCCGGGCGGCAGGCGCTAGGGTCGACGCTCATCCTTCAAGACAGCAGCCTCGGGGGGCTTCATGACCGCACCGGTGACGATCCGTTTTGGCGCAGTGGATCTCGACAGAATTGCCGCCCATGAGGGGCGGCTCGTCGTTTTCGCGGAGCCGGGCGCCGGCTTCGATCGCACTGCGCGCAGGGTGAACAGGTTGACGCGCGGTGCGCTGGAACGGCTGACGCAGAGCGCCGATTTCGCCGATCTCGACCCCGGCGAGTCGCGCGACGTGGCCTGGCCGGCCGGGATTGCCGCGGAGGTGATTCAGGTGGTGCGCCTGCCGCGCCGCCCGGCAGTGGCCAACGCCCGCCGCGCCGGGGCGCGTATCGGTGCGGCGATGGATCGGCGCGATGTCCTCGTGCTGGCAGGGACCAACAGCCGCGCGGCGGAAATATCAAAGGGGCTGGCGCTGCGTGCCTACAGCTTCGAGGCGCACAAGAGCGAGCCGGCCAAGCCGCGCGGGGCTGTGTCCTTCATGGTGTCGCGGCCCGAGGCCGTGGCCGTCGAAGCGCGCGACATGGCCGCCCTGGCGGAAGGCGTGTTCTTTGCCCGCGATCTGGTCAATGAGCCGGCGAATATCCTGACCACCGACGACTTTGCCGCGCGGCTCGCCGCGATGCAGGAGCTGGGCGTCGAGGTGGAAATTCTGGATGAGCCGGCGCTTGAAAAGCTTGGCATGCGGGCGCTGCTCGCCGTGGGGCGTGCCTCGACCAGCCCGTCGAAGGTGGTCGTGATGCGCTGGCGCGGCGGTGCTGAGGACGCGCCGCCTCTGGCGCTGATCGGCAAGGGCGTGACCTTCGACAGCGGTGGCGTGTCCATCAAGCCCGCTGCCGGAATGGAAGACATGACGATGGACATGGGCGGCGCGGCGGTCGTCGCCGGCGCGATGCGCGCACTGGCCTTGCGCCGTGCTCGGGCCAACGTCGTCGGGGTCGTCGGACTGGTCGAGAACATGATTGCAGGCGATGCGCAGCGCCCCGGCGATGTGGTGCGCACCCTGAAAGGCGACACGGTCGAGGTGGTGAACACCGATGCCGAGGGCCGGCTGCTGCTGGCCGATGTGCTGTGGTATGCGCAGACCGAGTTTCGCCCGGCGGCGATGATCGATTTCGCCACCCTGACGGGGGCGATGGTGGTGGCGCTGGGGCACGAGAATGCCGGTGTGTTCGCGAATGACGATGCGCTTTGCGCCGCGCTTCTGGATGCGGCGCAAGCCGAGGACGAAGGGGCCTGGCGCCTGCCGCTGAGCGATGCCTACGATTCGCAACTCAAATCCCGGATCGCGGATGTGAAGAATGTCGGCGGACGTCCGGCCGGCTCGATCACCGCGGCGCGCTTCCTGCAGCGTTTCGTCCCCGACGAGATTCCGTGGTGCCATGTCGATATCGCGGGTGTCGCGCTGCGCAAGCAGGACAGCCGCTTCGCACCGAAAGGGGCGACGGGGTGGGGCGTGCGGATGGTCGATCGGCTCGTGCGCACGCGCTTTGAAGGCTGAGGCCGGTTCGGAATGGGCCGGGCGATGTTCTATCACCTGACGCGGCAGCCGCTGGAGGATACCCTGCCCGGCCTGCTGAACAAGGCGCTCCAGGCCGGATGGCGCGTGGCGGTGCGCGGCACGGACCGCGCGCGGCTTGAATGGCTGGATGAGCGGCTGTGGCTGCAACCGCAGGACGGATTCCTGCCGCACGGGCTGGCAGGCGGGCCACATGATCCCGATCAACCCGTTCTGCTGACCGACAGCACGCTGGTTCCCAATGGCGCGGCCTGCCTGATGACCATCGATGACGCACCGGTCGAACCTGCGGAGGCTGCGGCGTTCGAGCGCGTGTGCATTCTGTTCGACGGTCATGATGCGGCAGCGGTCGCGGGCGCACGGGCGCGGTGGAGCGCGCTGGTCAAGGCCGGCATTCATGCACAGTACTGGAGCGAGGAAAGCGGGCGCTGGCAGATGCAGGCCGAGCGCGTACCGGGCTGACGTTGCGGCGCGGTTGCGCCGTCAGTGCCCGTAGCCGCGGAACTCCGGGTCGATCCGGGTGCGCAGCAGATTGTTGGCGTAGGTGGCCATGGTGAATTCGGCAATCACCGCGATGATCTCCAGCAGGGAGTCCCGTTCGAATCCGCGGCTTTCGAACCAGGCGATTTCGGCGCGTGGCAGCCGGCCATTGGTTTCCATGATTCGGCGTGTCGCCGTCAGCAGGGTATCCAGGCGTCGGTCCTTGGCGCGCGCGCGATTCAGCGCGGCTTCCACGGCTTCCTGCGCCGCGCCCACCTCGACGGCTTCCTTGGTCATCGCGGCGACGCAGTAGGGGCAATCGGCCTCCATGGCCGTCAGAAGCGCCACGATCATGCGCTCGCCTTCGGTCAGCACGCCGCCCATGAGCTTCTCATCGAGCGCCACGAAACCCGAAAGCACCTGCGGATTGATCGCGAGGGTGCGAAACAGGTTCGGCACACCATCCGGGTAGACCTTGTGCACCTCGTCGAAGATGGCGCGGGTCGTCGGGTCGATTGCGTCGGTCACGTTGCACACACTTTCATCATTTGCCCGACGGACGATAGGTGTTCGACGCCGCGACGTCCATGCCCCGGCCCATCGCGGCCCATCACATGCGCTCCATCAGGTTTGTGCGCGGCTTGATGCGCGGGCGTGACCCGGCGACGCCGCGTCACATGCCCGCAGCCGCGGTCATCGGCAGAACCTGGCGCACACCGTCGATGACGAACTGAACCGAGAGCGCCGCGAGAAGCATGCCCAGCAGCCGGGTGATGACCACCGTTCCGGTGCGTCCCAGCCCACGCTCCAGAATTCCGGCGGACAGAAACAGCACGAACACCATGAGCATGACCACCAGCATCACCAGATGCACGGCCAGGATGCCGATCCAGCCGCTTTGCGACTCGCCGGTCAGCAGGATCATCGAGGCCATCGCGCCCGGGCCCGCGATCAGCGGCATGGCCAGCGGAAAGACCGAGGGGTCGTCCTCGGCATCGAGATGCCCCTCGCGCCGCCGCGTGCGCCGCTCGAACAGCATGTCCAGCGCGGTCAGGAACAGCAGCAGGCCCCCAGCTATCCGGAATGCGGGCATCGAGATGCCGATGAAGCCCAGCAAGCCCTCGCCGAGAA